>JABDPP010000214.1 GCA_013042765.1 Litoreibacter sp. | reverse complement strand
GCTTGGTGGTGATAGATTTCGTCGACAGCCGCGTTGCGGACCAATCAGCCCTGCAGGCGATTGAGGCGATTGCCGAAAAGTACGAGAACCTTGGGAAATCCGTGCAACTGCGCCATCTCAGCCGGGACTGTCACAGGCTGCTGACCAAGGCGGGTCAGTTGATCATCGAAAGTGACGATGATCCGGATTACGAGATCGCGGCGGATTACGGGGTGAGAACCGGCATTCTGGCCGGCGGGCACTAGCGCTTCATAGGAGCAAGCTGCAAGTGCGCCAGAAGTGCCGCCGCCGCCCGGCCTGTCACCTCAGCTTTCGCCGGGGCGCGTCAGACTGAAGACCTCGGTCACACGGGTATAGTCTTTGTAGCCAAGGCGCGCGAGTGGCTCGAACGTCGTGATGTCGAACATGCCGTTCTTCAGGCAGTTGTCGCGCATATGCACGCCGGTGACCTCTCCGAAGATCGCAATATTGGCCTCGCCGGGCAGGTCCACGACCTTGGTCAGCTTGCATTCGAGGTTTGCCGGCGCCCCAGCAACGCGCGAACAGGCGATGGTTTCGCATTCCACACGCTCAATACCGGCGAGTTCGAATTCGTCGACTTCCTTGTCATAGGCCCCGGAGCTGACATTCATCACATCGCGGGCTGCATATTCGACGATATTCACGCAGAAGACCTCGGTCTCTAGAATATTTGCGACAGAGTCTTTGCCGCGCGCGCGATCGGGCTTTCCGGAGGTAGAGGAAAACATGACCTGTGGCGGTACATAAGCCACCGCGTTGAAGAAGGAATAAGGCGCGAGGTTCTCGGAGCCATCCGAACTGCGTGTCGAAATCCAGCCAATGGGCCGGGGTGTGACAATTGCGTTGAACGGGTTGTGCGGCAGGCCGTGGCCATCTTCGGGGCGGTAGAACATATCGGATCCTTACAAGTTTGCCCAACTGGTAACGCCATGCTAGGCCAACGAAAAGAGCTATTCGGACGCAATACGTGGAACTGAGGCAGGAAAATCCGGACGATTGGTGGGAGGTCGAGGCGCTCTACGATCTTTGCTTTTCTCCGGGTCGCGAAGCGCTTTCATCTTACCGGTTGCGTGATGGGCGTCCGCCGCTTTCCGAACTGTCCCTCGTCGCGCGCGACGAGGCCGGGATTCTTGGCGGCGCGATTAGGTTTTGGCCGGTTCTTGTGGACACCGAAGAAGCGCTTCTTCTGGGGCCGGTGGCCGTACACCCGACCCGGCAAGGCGAAGGTCTTGGCGGAGCCCTTATCCGCGACGGGCTCGCCCGTGCCGAAGCCCTAGGTTGGAAGCGGGTTATACTGGTTGGCGACGCGCGTTACTATAGCAGGTTCGGGTTTCAGCAGCTGCTCGGGGTGGAAATGCCGCCCCCGACCAATCCTAGCCGGGTCCTTGGCTATGGCGACTGGAGCGATGTGCAGGGCAGTGTCCGACAGGCACGGAAACCTTGAAACCTTCCGGCGTGACAGCCATCTTCAACAGGTATGAGCCAGACTGTCTTGCCTCCAATCCGGAAAGCTGACCCGCCGAAAGAGGTTCAGCTAACCGAGCTTGCCCGCCGGTATCGTGATGCGCGCGGGCCCGGAATGCAGTTGCTTTCAGCGCTTGGCGCGAAGACCGACACGATGCTCGATCGGTTGCCGCCACCGGTACGGTCCGGTCTCGACAAGGCGACGCTGACCGCACTGGAGCGCAGCTTTGACCTGGCCGCGCGATCGCGGGCGACACTTCCCGATACCAGCGATTGGATCACACGGGCCGTGACAGTAGGAACCGGTGCGGTCGGAGGGCTGGGCGGCATGCCAACGGCCTTATCGGAACTCCCTGTGACAACGACCGTTATCCTGCGAGCCGTTCAGGGCATCGCGGCGGGACATGGTTTTGACCCGGATCTCGTGGATACAAAATCTGATTGTATTCAGGTGTTTGCGGCAGCTGGCCCCTTGGACGGGGGAGAGTTGGATCTGAGCTTCCTGCAATTGCGCATGGCGCTGACGGGACACTCGGTTCAGGCCATGCTGCGGGTCGTTGCGCCTAAACTGGCAGCTGCGCTGGGCTCGAAACTGGCGGCCCAATCCGTGCCTGTTGTCGGTGCGGTCGCCGGGGCTGCGATCAATTACACCTTTACGAGTTATTATCAGGACGTGGCACGGGTCCAGTTCGGGTTGCGCAAACTTGCCGAAGACACGGGTCATGATCGCGCTGCCCTGATCGCTGAATTCGAGGACCATCTAAGGCAGCTCTGACGGTTCTAGCGGATCAGCTGCGCCCGGTCAGCCAGTCGATCACGGCCGGCCTGACAGATTGGGCGCCGCTCGCACGGGCCTCATCGATCACGGCCTTGGCTTCCTTCAGATCGGAGCGCCTCAACAGGCTCTTGACGGGCCCGATCGACGCGGGCCGCATGGAGAGTGTATCCAAGCCCATGGCCGCGAAACACAGCGCCTCCACCGGACGACCGGCATCTTCCCCGCAAAAACTCAGCGGCGTGCCGATGTCGGCGCAGCGGTTCACGATCTGCTCGAGGAAGGTCAGATAGCTCACATTCAGCGTGTCATAGCGGCGCCGGACCCGTTCGTTCTCCCGGTCTGCGGCAAAGAAGAACTGCTTGAGGTCATTGCCGCCGATTGAGATGAAATCGGTCATCTCGAAAAACTGACGTGGAGCAAAGGCGAGGGACGGTGTTTCCAGCATCGCGCCGATCTCAACGGTTTCCGGAAGGACATGGCCTAGTTTGTCCTCGCGCTCCAATTCTTCCATCAGACAGCGATGGGCGGAGCGGTATTCTTCGAACTGGGCAATAAAGGGAAACATCACCGAAAGCGGGCGCCCCGCTGCGCCCCGGATCAGCGCCTGAAGCTGCATGCGCATGACGCCTTTCTTGTCGAGCCCCACACGGATCGCGCGCCAGCCCAGAGCCGGGTTTGGTTCGTCCTGCGGCTTCATGTAGGGCAAGACCTTGTCGGATCCAATGTCGAGGGTCCGAAACACCACCCGCTTGCCGTGCGCTGCGTCCATGACGCTGCCATAGATGCGCGCAAGTTCGGAGCGGCGGGGCACTTTGGTCCGGATAAGGAATTGCAGCTCCGTGCGGAAAAGCCCGACGCCCTCGGCGCCCGATCCGATGAGCGAGGGTAGATCGGCCATCAGCCCCGCATTCATATGCAGGGAGATTGTCCTGCCACATTTGGTCTGGGCTGGTTTATCCCGGATCGAGGCATAGCGCTTCTGGGCCTGTGTCTGCATCGCGATCTTGTCGCGAAATGCTGTGACGACCGTATCTTCCGGCCGCAAGTGCACAACGCCCTGATCCCCATCGACAAGGATCTGGTCGCCGTTCAGGGCCTCCGTCAGGATGCGTTTCGCATTAATAACCAAAGGAATGGCCCAGGCACGCGCCACGATGGCAGCGTGTGAGCCGACCGAGCCCTCTTCCAGCACGATCCCCTTAAGCTTCTTACCGTAGTCAAGCAGTTCACCCGGGCCGATATTGCGCGCCACGAGGATCGGGTTGTTGGGCATTTCCGCGCCGGTGTCCTCGCCCTGACCGGTCAGAAGGCGCAGCAGCCGGTTCGACAGGTCATCGAGATCATGAAGCCGCTCGCGCAGGTAGGGATCGGGGACCTGCTCCATGCGTGCGCGGGTTGCAGATTGTTCCTTCTCAACCGCCGCCTCTGCGGACAGACCCAGTGCGATGTCTTCCTCCATCCGACGGACCCAGCCGCGGGAATTGGCAAACATCCTGTAGGCTTCGAGGACTTTCTGCTGGTCCTTGTCGGGCCCAAGTGCAGTTGAGCTGAGCATGTCATCAACGGACCCGCGCAAGACCAGCATTGCCTCATGCAGACGCTTCAGTTCGACGTGGGGATCGTCCGCAATCGGGTTGGTGATGACGACGCGGGGCTCATGTAGGTAGACGCGCCCTTCGGCGGCTCCTTCCTGCGCGCAAGCGCCCCGGAACAATTCCTGTTGCGTGTGGCGTGGCGACAGGGCGGCTCCTTCACCAAGAAAAGCCCCCAGCTCGGTCATCTCGGCGAGCACCATCGCGACCACCTCAAGCGCATAAACCTCATCTTCCGAGTAGCTACGCGCCTCCTTGGACTGCACGACGAGCACTCCTTGCGTTTCGCCTAGCCGCTGAATTGGCACGCCGAGGAATGAGCTGAAAATCTCCTCACCGGTTTCCGGCATAAAGCGGAACCCCTTGGCGGAAGGGGCATCGGGAGTGTTTATCGGCGCACTTGATTTGGCCACACGTCCGACCAGACCTTCACCAATACGCATGCGGGTCTGGTGAACGGCTTCCGGGTTCAGGCCCTCGGTGGCGCAGAGTTCGAGAGTATCAGCGTCGCGAAACAGGTAAATGGAGCAAACTTCCGTACCCATCTGGTCCGCTATGATATGGGTAATGCGGTCCAGCCGCTCCTGACCTGCACCTTCTTCCGCCAGCGAATCTCGCAGACGTCCCAGAAGTTTGCGTGATGCACTCTCGATACGGTCGGCCATTGGCTCCCCTAGATCGCTTTCTCCAGTTCGAAAGCATCATGCAGGGCCTGAACCGCGAGTTCCAAGTATTTTCGGTCGATCAGAACAGAAATCTTGATCTCTGAGGTAGTTATGACCTTGATGTTCACGCCTTCATCCTTGAGCGCGGTGAACATTTTTGCCGCGACACCGGCATGAGAGCGCATGCCGATCCCCACGACGGAGACCTTCGCCACATCCGTGTCAGCCACAAGATCATGATAGTTGATATCGCCATTTTTCTTGGCGTCCTGCATCGCGCGTTCGGCCCGGGAAACCTGATCGGTCGGGCAGGAGAAGGTCATATCCGTGCGGCCTTCCTCGGAGATGTTCTGCACAATCATGTCGACGTTCACGCCGGCCTCGGAGAGGGGGCCGAAAATTGCAGCGGCGATGCCCGGCCGGTCCGCAACCGAGATCAGGGTCATCTTGGCTTCGTCACGGCTATAGGCCACGCCTGACACAACATTGCTTTCCACGATATCCTCCTCGGCACAGACCAGTGTGCCCGCTTCATCACTCATTTCTTCAAAGCTCGACAGAACCCGCAGCTTCACGCCATAGCGCATGGCCAGTTCAACCGAGCGGGTCTGTAGAACCTTGGCGCCCAGTGAGGCCAGTTCCAGCATTTCCTCAAACGCGATCCGGTCCAGCTTTCGCGCCTTTTCGCTGATCCGAGGGTCGGTGGTGTAAACCCCGTCCACATCGGTGTAGATGTCACAGCGTTCGGCGTCGAATGCGGCGGCGAAAGCCACGGCTGTTGTGTCCGAACCGCCACGGCCCAGAGTCGTGATCCGGCC
>JABDPP010000212.1 GCA_013042765.1 Litoreibacter sp. | reverse complement strand
CCCCCCCCCCCCCCCCCCCCCCCTACTGGCGGCCATCTTCCGGAATCGCTTCTGGTAAGAGCTTGCGGCAAATGATACGCGCCGCTCATGCCTTTGCCCGTCACACTCACCGATAACTCCCGCGGTGCCCTGTTCATGCTGGGCTCGATGACTGCGTTCACGGTGAACGATGCGTGCATGAAGGCGCTTTCAGATGAATTGCCCCTGTTTCAGGCGCTTCTTTTGCGCTCTGTTGCCGTGACTGCGGCGCTTGTGATCCTCGCGGCCAGCAAAGGTGCGTTCAATTACTCCCTGTCTCGGCGAGATAAGAGGCTGATCGCCTTGCGCTCGCTTGTGGAAGTCGGCGCCGCCTTCTTCTTCATCTCAGCGCTTTTCAACATGCCGATCGCAAACGTTACCGCGATCCTGCAAGCTTTACCGCTTACCGTGACCCTCGCCGGTGCCGTGTTTCTTGGCGAGGCGGTCGGTTGGCGCCGCCTCTCCGCCATTCTCATCGGATTTATCGGAGTGATGCTGATTATCCGGCCGGGCGGCGAAGGCTTCACGGTCTATTCGCTCTACGTGCTGGCGGCCGTTGCCTGCGTCACCGTGCGTGACTTGGCGGCGCGACGCATGTCGCGCGATGTGCCCTCGCTTCTCGTTGCGCTAAGTGCTGCCATTGCGGTTATGCTCTTCTCTGCGCTGATGTCGCTGTCGATCGACTGGGTGCCCGTCAGCCCCAAGGCCGGCACGCAATTGCTCGCAGCCTCCATCTTCGTCATCGGTGGTTATGTTTTCAGCGTCGCTGCGATGCGGGTCGGCGAGATCGGATTTGTCGCACCGTTCCGCTATTCCAGTCTTCTGGTCGCACTTGTGCTGGGTTTCCTCGTTTTCCGGGAATGGCCCGACGTGCTCACCCTCCTTGGCTCCGGGATCGTGGTTGCGACCGGCCTTTTCACCCTTTTCCGGGAAACGCAGCTGGCAAAGGTGCGGCGCGGCAGATAAAGCGCCCGCAATGTTCACACACTGTTGACACCCATGGCGACTCCTTCTATTACGCGCGCACTCAGGACGGGGTACGCCCGCTCTGACACTCAAAATTGAAGTGGTCACGATCCGAGCAACTCTCGCTCCGATCCTCTGAAATTCCACCGCGCGGATCCCAGGTTGGGCAATCGCTGCGGTCTTTGTGTTTTGCGGACGCGTGAAATGCGAAAATGAAGTCGGGGACGCGCGCCCCAAACAGAAGTTGCAACGAAGGGGTGATACCTCAATGCCGACGATCCAACAGCTGATCCGCAAACCGCGTCAGCCTAAAGTAAAACGCTCGAAGTCGATGCACCTGCAGGAATGTCCGCAAAAGCGCGGCGTTTGCACTCGTGTGTACACGACCACACCTAAGAAACCGAACTCCGCTATGCGGAAAGTTGCGAAGGTCCGCCTGACCAACGGGTTCGAGGTGATTTCCTATATCCCCGGTGAAAGCCACAACCTCCAGGAACACTCCGTTGTTCTGATTCGTGGCGGTCGTGTGAAAGACCTTCCCGGTGTTCGCTATCACATCCTGCGCGGTGTTCTGGATACCCAGGGCGTTAAAGACCGTAAGCAACGTCGTTCGAAATACGGCGCCAAGCGTCCGAAGTAAGAGGAATATTCGATGTCTCGTCGTCACGCCGCCGAAAAACGCGAAGTTCTGCCAGACGCCAAGTTTGGTGACCGCGTTCTGACCAAATTCATGAACAACCTGATGATCGATGGCAAGAAATCTGCCGCCGAACGCATCGTCTACAACGCCTTTGACCGCGTTGAAGAAAAGCTGAAAAAAGCACCCGTGGAAGTCTTCCACGAAGCTTTGGACAACATCAAACCGGCTGTTGAGGTTCGCTCCCGCCGTGTTGGTGGTGCGACCTACCAGGTGCCTGTCGAAGTGCGCCCTGAGCGCCGCGAAGCCCTTGCGATCCGCTGGCTGATCAAAGCTGCCCGCACCCGCAATGAAAACACGATGGAAGAGCGCCTTGCCGGTGAGCTGATGGATGCCGTCAACTCTCGCGGGTCCGCTGTCAAAAAGCGTGAAGACACCCACAAGATGGCCGACGCCAACAAAGCGTTCAGCCATTACCGCTGGTAATTTAGGAAAAAGAGCAGACCCATGGCACGCGATTATCCTCTCGACCGATACCGTAACTTCGGCATCATGGCGCATATCGATGCAGGTAAGACCACCTGTTCCGAGCGCATCCTGTATTACACAGGTAAATCCCACAACATCGGCGAAGTTCATGATGGCGCGGCCACCATGGACTGGATGGAGCAGGAGCAGGAGCGTGGCATCACGATTACCTCCGCTGCGACGACCACGTTCTGGGAGCGGACCGAAAACGGCGCGGATGCGGAGACTGAAAAGCACCGCATGAACATCATCGACACACCCGGCCACGTCGACTTCACTATTGAAGTTGAGCGTTCTCTGGCAGTTCTTGATGGCGCGGTTGCTGTTCTGGACGCCAACGCTGGTGTTGAGCCGCAGACCGAAACCGTTTGGCGTCAGGCTGACCGCTACAAGGTTCCGCGCATTGTCTTCGTCAACAAGATGGACAAGATCGGCGCGGACTTCTTCAACTGCGTTCACATGATCGCGGACCGTACCGGTGCGACGCCCGCACCCGTTCAGATCCCGATCGGGGCAGAGAACGAGCTGGAAGGCATCGTTGACCTGGTTACCATGGAAGAGTGGGTCTGGGCCGGCGAAGACCTCGGAGCATCCTGGGAAAAACGCCCGATCCGTGACAGCCTTCAGGCAACCGCCGAAGAGTGGCGCGGCAAGCTGATCGAAAACGCCGTCGAAATGGACGACGACGCGATGATGGCTTACCTCGAAGGCGAAGAGCCCGACGTGGCAACCCTGCGCAAGCTGATCCGCATGGGTACGCTGGAGATGACTTTTGTGCCGGTTCTGTGTGGCTCTGCATTTAAGAACAAAGGTGTTCAGCCGCTTCTGAACGCCGTGATCGACTATCTGCCCAGCCCGCTGGACGTTGTCGATTACATGGGCTTCAAGCCGGGTGACGAAACGGAAACCCGCGACATCGCACGTCGTGCGGATGACGACATGCCGTTCTCTGGCCTGGCCTTCAAGATCATGAACGACCCCTACATGGGCACGCTGACTTTCACCCGGATCTATTCGGGTACCGTGACCAAGGGCGACAGCATGCTGAACTCGACCAAGGGCAAGAAAGAGCGCATCGGACGTATGGTGATGATGCACTCCAACAAGCAGGACGAGATCACGGAAGCATTTGCCGGTGACATCATCGCGCTGGCTGGCCTCAAGGACACCACGACTGGTGACACGCTGTGTGATGACAAAGCACCCGTTGTCCTCGAGACGATGACCTTCCCCGATCCGGTGATCGAGATTGCCGTCGAGCCGAAGACCAAAGCCGACCAGGAGAAAATGTCTCAGGGTCTGCAGCGTCTGGCTGCCGAAGACCCCTCCTTCCGCGTTGAAACCGACCTCGAGTCCGGTCAAACCATCATGAAGGGTATGGGCGAACTTCACCTCGACATCCTGATCGATCGCCTGAAGCGTGAATTCAAGGTTGAGGCGAATATCGGTGCACCGCAGGTGGCTTATCGCGAGACCATCGGCCACGAGGTCGAGCACACCTACACCCACAAGAAACAGTCGGGTGGTTCGGGTCAGTTCGGCGAGGTGAAGATGATCATCTCCCCAACAGAGCCGGGCGAAGGCTACAGCTTCGAATCCCGTATCGTTGGTGGTGCTGTTCCGAAGGAATACATCCCCGGCGTTGAAAAAGGCATCAACTCCGTCATGGATAGCGGCCCGCTGGCCGGCTTCCCCGTGATCGACTTCAAGGTTGCCCTGATCGACGGTAAATTCCACGACGTTGACTCCAGCGTTCTGGCCTTCGAGATCGCCGCACGTATGTGCATGCGTGAAGGCATGAAGAAAGCCGGCGCCAAGCTTCTGGAGCCGATCATGAAAGTCGAAGTGGTGACACCGGATGAGTATACCGGTGGCATCATCGGCGATCTGACCTCCCGTCGTGGTCAGGTGCAAGGGCAGGACTCGCGCGGCAACGCCATCGCGATTGACGCCTTCGTGCCGCTGGCAAACATGTTCGGCTACATCAACACGCTGCGCTCCATGTCTTCGGGCCGCGCAAACTTCACGATGCAGTTCGACCATTACGAACCGGTACCGCAGAACATCTCTGAAGAGATCCAATCGAAATACGCGTAAGCGCAACCAGATCGGGTGGGCGCCAGCCCACCCTCCGATAATAAAAGGAGGCCACCATGGCTAAGGAAAAGTTTGAACGCACGAAACCGCACGTTAACATCGGCACGATTGGTCACGTTGACCACGGCAAGACGACGTTGACCGCAGCGATCACGAAGTATTTCGGTGATTTCCAGGCATAT
>JABDPP010000211.1 GCA_013042765.1 Litoreibacter sp. | reverse complement strand
GTGGTGAACATCTTCGCCAACAGGGTCGTAGAGCAACGGATCAGCCCGTTTCGTGGCAATTCGCTGTTTGAGGAGTTGTTCGGCAACCGCGGCATGACACGCTCCCGCGTCCAGAACTCGCTGGGCTCCGGTGTCATCCTGTCGGAAGATGGTATCGTGGTGTCGAACTACCACGTCGTGGGCATGGCGACCGAGATCAGGGTGGTTCTGAAAGACCGCCGTCAGTACGAGGCCCGCGTCCTGCTGGCGGATCGTGAGAGCGATCTGGCGATCCTGAAGATCGAGAGCGATACGGCGCTGCCCTGGCTGGACCTGCGCGACAGCGACAAGGTCGAAGTGGGTGAACTGGTGCTGGCCATCGGAAACCCGTTCGGCATCGGTCAGACCGTCAGCTCCGGCATCATTTCCGGGTTGGCGCGGTCGGGTATCGCAACGGGCAATGCGCGCGGCTACTTCATTCAGACAGATGCACCGATCAATCCGGGGAACTCCGGCGGCGCGCTGGTCGATATCGACGGGCGCCTTGTCGGGGTCAATACCTCGATCCTGACCCGTTCAGGCGGATCGAACGGAGTAGGGTTCGCGATTCCGGCCAATCTGGTGGCCCGCTTTGTTGAACAGGCCAAGGAGGGCGAGGAGCAATTCCAACGCCCCTGGGCTGGAATTATCGGTCAGTCGGTGGATTATGAACTTGCCGAGGGCTTCGGCCTGACCGTGCCGGAAGGCGTGGTGATCTCCGCGATGGATGAGGCGAGCCCCTTTGCGACGGCGGGCCTGGGCCCCGGTGATATCGTTCTGAGCGTCGATGGTCAGGCCGTAAACGCACCACCCGAGATGCTGTTTCGAATGTCAGTGCGCCCCATCGGGGAGCAAATCGAGGTCACATATCTTTCCGATGGCCGGGAACTTACTGCCCAGGTTCCGCTGATGGTGGCTCCCGACACGCCGCCGCGCGACGTGAGAACCGTTGGCTCCGGCGTGGCCTTGTCCGGGCTGACCGTCGCCAACCTGAACCCGAAACTGCGCGCCGAGATGGGTATTCCGATCGGCACCAAGGGCGTGATCGTGACAGACATCAGCGGACCGTTGCGAAACCTCGGCCTGCGCCGGGGGGATATCCTGCGCGAGATCAACGGGCGGGGGATCCAGACAACTCAGGATGTCCTGTCGGTTGCGGCTGACGAGGACACCCGTCGCTGGCGCGTCGATGGGCTGCGGGGCGGGAAGCGTTTCAGCTACCGGTTTAGGGTCTGATGGCGGATCTCTTCGATCAGCATGGCGCGCCGGCGCCCGCGAAAACGCGCCCACTGGCCGACAGGCTGCGACCGACCTCTCTGCAGGACGTTATCGGCCAGCAGCAGGTGCTTGGACCTGAAAGCCCTTTGGGCGTCATGCTGGCGGGGGGCACCCTCTCTTCGCTCGTCTTCTGGGGTCCGCCGGGCGTTGGGAAAACCACGATCGCGCGGCTTCTGGCCGATGAGACGGACCTCCACTTCGTGCAAATCAGCGCCATTTTCACAGGCGTTCCGGATCTCAAGAAAGTATTCGAAGCCGCCCGGATCCGACGAGAGAACGGGCAGGGCACCCTGCTTTTCGTCGATGAGATCCACCGGTTTAACAAGGCTCAGCAGGACGGGTTCCTGCCGCTGATGGAAGACGGCACCATCCTGCTTGTCGGGGCGACAACGGAAAACCCGTCCTTCGAACTGAACGCGGCGCTCCTGTCGCGCTCGCAAGTCCTGGTGCTCGAGCGCCTCTCCCCTGTCGATCTCGAGCTTCTGGCCCAGCGGGCGGAGAGAGAGTTGAACAAGCCGCTGCCCCTCGGACCGGAGGCGCGGGTGGCGCTTCTGGAGATGGCAGACGGGGACGGGCGGACGCTCCTGAACCTGATCGAACAGGTTATGGCGTGGAAGGTCGAAGGCAAGCTTGACGCCCAAGCGCTTGCCAAGCGGCTGATGCGGCGGGCAGCTCAGTATGACAAGTCGGGCGACGCCCATTACAACCTGATCAGCGCTCTGCATAAGTCCGTGCGAGGCAGTGATCCGGATGCGGCCCTCTATTGGCTGGCGCGGATGCTCAGCGGCGGAGAAGACCCCAGATACCTTGCGCGCCGGATCACCCGGATGGCGGTGGAGGATATCGGATTGGCCGACACTCAGGCGCACCGCGTTTGCCTCGATGCCTGGGAGACGTATGAACGGCTGGGCTCGCCCGAAGGAGAATTGGCGCTGGCACAGGCGGTGCTGTATCTCGCGCTCGCTCCGAAATCGAATGCGGCTTATGGCGCGTTCAAGCGGGCGATGGCTTCGGCGCAGAAGACCGGGTCGGAACCGCCACCGAAACATATCCTGAATGCGCCGACCCAGCTGATGAAGGACCAGGGCTATGGTGAAGGTTATGCCTATGATCACGACGCCGAGGACGGGTTTTCGGGCCAGAACTACTTCCCCGACGACATGAAGCGCGGTGTGTTCTATCAGCCTGTCGAACGGGGCTACGAGCGCGAGTTAAAGCGCCGCCTCGATTACTTCACCAAGCTGCGCTTGCAGCGGCAATCTTGACTTATCTGCCACGAAAGCAGACAGAACGCCCATGATCTGGACCATCCTACAAGTTTCCCTAGGCGGCGCGCTGGGTGCGGCGGCGCGTTTTCTGACCGGTGTCGGCGTAATGCGCCTGACCGGGCCAGGATTTCCCTATGCGATCCTGACGGTGAATGTCGTCGGATCCTTTCTGATGGGGTTCTTGGTGATCTACCTCGCATCGCGCAGCATCAGCCATCTCTCGCCCTTCCTGCTGACGGGAATTCTGGGTGGGTTCACAACGTTTTCTGCCTTCTCGCTTGAGGCTTTCACGCTCTATGAAAGGGGCCAGACGACAGCCGCGCTGATCTATGTCGGGGCATCGGTCGCAGGCTCCATTGGCGCTCTTATTCTGGGCGTTCTGGCTGCACGGGGGATCTACGCATGAGCCGGGTTCAGACACTACATGTCGGTGAGGATGAGGCCGAACAGAGGCTTGATCGGTGGTTCCGCCGCCGGTTTCCGCACGTCTCACAAGGCCGGATCGAAAAGATGTGCCGCAAGGGGGAGATTCGGGTCGATGGTGGCCGGGTGAAGTCAAACAGTCGTGTGGCCCCCGGACAGGCGGTTCGCATCCCGCCACTGCCCAGTCAGGAAGAAGTCGAAGCGCAGGCGAGGACCGCCCATATCTCCAGGGCGGATGCCGAGATGATCCGATCCTGTGTAATCTACAAGGACGATCACATCATCGCGCTGAACAAACCGCCGGGACTTCCCGTGCAAGGGGGCAGCAAGCAAACCCGCCATGTCGATGGCATGGCTGCGGCGCTGACGTTCGAGAAGGCTGAGCCGCCCCGACTTGTGCACCGCCTCGACAAGGATACCAGCGGTGTTCTGGTTATGGCGCGCACGCAGGCCATGGCATCTGCCCTGACGGCGGCTTTCCGGCACAAGAACACCCGCAAGATCTACTGGGCGATGGTGGCCGGCGTGCCCTATCCGAAGATCGGGACAATCAAGTACGGGCTGGTGAAGGCCCCGGGTCATGGCAAGGGCGGCGAGGGCGAAAAAATGCATTGTGTGCATCCTCGTGACGTGGACAGCACCCCCGGCGCCAAGCGCGCCCATACCGATTACGCGACCTTGTGTTTTCTGGGACAGCGGGCAGCGTGGATGGCACTTGTCCCCATCACCGGCCGCACGCACCAGCTGCGCGCGCATATGGCGGAGATGGGACACCCGATCGTGGGTGACGGCAAATATGGTGGCTCAGGGCAGGAAAATCAGGGCGACGGATGGGGTGCACAGCTGGGCGACGAGATCAGCAAGAAACTGCATCTGCACGCGCGTTCGCTGACACTGGAACACCCGGTGACTGGCGCGATCCTGCACCTGACGGCCCCTCTGCCCGACCACATGAAACGCAGCTGGGACTACCTTGGTTGGACCGAGCGGGACGTTCCGGTCGATCCGTT
>JABDPP010000209.1 GCA_013042765.1 Litoreibacter sp. | reverse complement strand
GTCCAGCGGATCGTAAAGGCCGCCGACAATCCCGTCGATATTGGTCACGGGCGCGATCCTCGCGATCTCTTCGGGTCCCACGATCTCGGTCTCAAGCCCCATGTAGCGGTGCTTGGCGCGCTCGGCCACGAGCATGTCGAACCGATCCTGATTATCGGCAAGCGTCACGCCGCCCACGTGGTGCAGGCCGCAGGACATGCCGGTGATCTCTTCGAGTTCCCGATAGAGCCGGATCGTATAGCCCTGCAGCGCGGCCATATTGGTGTCGCCGTTGAGGGTGTGGAAACCGCCCGCCGCGTGCCAGGTGGAGCCGGATGTAAGCTCGGAGCGCTCGATCAGGGTGACGTCAGACCAGCCGAGCTTTGTGAGGTGATAGAGCACCGAGCAGCCGACAACGCCCCCTCCGATAATCGCGACCCTGGTTGTGTCTTGCATGGTTCTGCCTCCGCGCCCTGTCTGAAGTCAGGTTGCGACGGCACGTGTGTGTGGCACAAGTCCGGGCGCGACCAGAAATGTCGGTTCCCGTCGGTTGCGTGTGGTGCAGAGTATCGCCTCCGGCGGGGATATTTCGGGAGAAATAAAAACGCAGGCGGTTTCGGTGCGATGTGACAATCAGCGATCGAGCCAGCCTTGCGTTTCGCGGGTCTTCTGGTCGAGCCAAATGACATCGAAGCCCACGATCACGCGGTAATTGCGGGCGATCAGGGTTTTCGCCTGTTCTTCCGTCAGGCCGACGCCGCCCAGCGGGATGCCGGCCTTGTTGGCGGCAGCCTCGATCTTGGCGATCGCCGCCGTGAAATCGGGATGGGTGAACTGGCCCGAGACGCCGAGATCCGTGGAGAGATCGAAAGGGGCAGGGACCAGCAGGTCGATTCCGGGGACGGCGCAGATCGCCTCGATATTTTCAACGGCGTCTTTCGTCTCAACGAGCAGGCAGTTGACCAGTTTGTCCTCCACGGCTTCGCGGTATCCGAGCAGCCCGGTCTGCCACCGTGCCTGTGCCAGGAAAGGGCCGAAGCCGCGTGTACCGGCCGGCGGGTATTTCAGGGCCGCGAAGGCATCTTCGGCGTCCTGTGCCGTTCGGATCAGCGGAAACACCAGACCTTCGGCGCCCAGATCAAGCGCGCGTTTGGCATCTGTAGGGGTGTTCTTGGCAATCCGGACCAGAGGGGCGCAGCCGGTGCCGGCGGTGGCCGCGATCATCGCATGGGCGTCGGCATAATCGATGGCGCCATGTTCGAGATCCACGATGATCGAATCCGCACCGGCCGCCGCAATTGCCTGTGGCACGGTCGCCGAAGGGATTGTGCAGATATGCATGCTCAGCACGTCATTGGTGGCTTGGAGTTTCGATTTCAGCGTCATCATCGGGGAAAGTCCTTCCGGAGGGAGTGTGATTATCTTTTACTCTGGCATGGCTGAGGCAATAATCCGAGCGCGTTTGCGGCTTGTATCACTGCGACACCGGATGTCGCCTTGCGGCAAATGGATCGGGGCGCGCGCGCTAGGCTGGAGGCGACTCACCGTGCAAGAGGGAACGGAAAGATGAAGACCCACGCCCAGGCTGTCGTGATCGGAGGCGGCGTTATTGGCTGTTCGATCCTCTATCACCTTACCAAGCTGGGCTGGCGCGATGTTGTCCTTCTGGAGCGCGATGAGCTGACCAGCGGCTCGACCTGGCATGCGGCGGCCAATATCCATGGCCTCCATGACAACAACAACATCACCCGTATCCAGCACTACACGATGAACCTCTACAAGGAACTCGAGGCGTCGACCGGGCAGGGCTGTGGCGTCTTCCAGCCGGGGTCGCTCTATCTGGCGCAGGCGGAGGCACGGGAGCACCAGCTGCGATTGCAGGCGGCGAAGGCGAAGTATTACGGGTTGAATTTCCATGAGATATCCCGCGACGAGGCGGAGCGGCTTCATCCGCTGGTCGATTTCGATGGCATCCGTTGCATCATGTATGAGCCAGATGGCGGCAATGTGGATCCGTCGGGGGTCACGCAAGCTTATGCGACAGGAGCACGGCAGAACGGGGCGGATATCCACCGGTTCACGCCCGTGACCGGAACCGAGCAACAGCCCGATGGCAGCTGGATCGTGCGCACCCCGAAAGGCGAGATCCGGACGGATGTGGTGGTCAACGCGGCAGGCCTCTGGGGGCGCGAGGTGGCAGCCCTTGCGGGGGTCGACCTGCCTCTGCTGCCCACCGAGCATCAGTATTTCGTCACGGAAACCATTGCCGAGATCGCGGGCTTGGACCGGCGGCTGCCGTCTGTGGCGGACAGGGATGGCGAGTATTACCTGCGTCAGGAGGGGCAGGGGCTTCTGGTCGGCGCCTATGAGAAAGACGTGCGTTTCTGGGCGGAAGGTGGCACACCGCAAGGCTTTGGTCATGAGTTGTTCGCCGATGATCTGGAACGGATCGAGGACAATATGATGCGCGCCATCGACCGGGTGCCGGCGGTCGGGACCGCAGGTATCAAGCGGGTGATCAACGGGCCGATGATCTGGTCACCCGACAGCAACGCGCTCTTTGGTCCTGTGCCGGAGCTTAAGGGGTACTTCTGTTGTAACGGGATCATTCCGGGCTTCTCGCAATCAGGCGGGCTAGGGCATCTGACGGCAGAGTGGATCGTCACCGGAGAGCCGCATCTGGACATGTTCCCTTGGGATCTGGCGCGGTTCGGGACCTGGGCCGGAAAAGCCTTTACCAAGGCACGTGTGGGCGATCAATATGCTCATCGCTTTTCGATCCATTTTCCAAACGAGGAGCGGGCGGTCGGGCGGCCGGTGCGCACCCGTCCCATCTACGAGACACAGCGCGATATGGGCGCGGTCTTCGGCCTCAACTACGGTTGGGAGCATCCGCTGTGGTTCTCCGATGCGCCGGGGACGCGGGACACGAACGGGTTCACCCGGCAGAACTGGTTTGAGCCGGTCGGTGAAGAATGCCGGATGTTGCGGGATGCGGCGGGCATCATCGATATCTCGAACTTTGCGAAATACTCGGTGACAGGCGCCGGGGCTGAGGACTGGCTGAACGCGGTGTTCGCCAACAGAATGCCCAAGGCGGTCGGCCGGTCTTGCCTGACGCCCCTGATTGGCAAGCGCGGCGGCATCGCTGGCGATTTCACGGTCACGCGTCTTGCCGAGGATGAATTCATGGTGATCGGCTCGGGCATGGCGGAACGCTATCACCGCCGGTTTTTCGATGCGGTGCCACGGACCGCGGATGTGGCGTTCCGGAGTGCCACCGAGGAGGTCTGCGGCTTCAACGTGGCCGGTCCACAGTCCCGCGCGTTGCTGCAACGCCTAACCAATGCGGACCTGTCGACAGAGGCCTTCCCGTTCATGCGGTCCCAGCGCATTGATCTGGCCGGGATCGAGGTCGTGGCTTTGCGGGTCTCCTTCACCGGTGATTTGGGCTGGGAGCTCCATTGCGCGACGGATGATCAGGTGGCGCTTTACGCGGCCCTGATCGAGGCGGGGCGGGAGGTCGGTGCCGGACCTGTCGGGTCGCGCGCGCTGATGAGCCTACGGGTTGAGAAAGGCTACGGGTCGTGGAGCCGGGAATATTCGCCGGAATACTGGCCGCAGGAAGTGGGGCTCGACCGTCTGATCAAGATGGACAAGGATTTCCTCAACAAAGCGGCCTACGAGGAGATCCGGGAAAATGCTCCCCGTGAGATGCTGGCGATTATCGAAGTGCGCGACGTCAAGGACGCAGACGCCACGGGCGGCGAGCCTGTCTTCCTGCCCGATGGTACGCCGGTCGGGCGGGTCAGTTCCGGGACCTACGGCTATACCGTCGGCAAGTCTTTGGCTCTGGGATTTCTGAAGGGGGTCGCGCCGGGGGCCGAGGTTGACGTGATGATCCTCGGCCAGCCACATCGCGGAGTTGTTCTGGAAGAGCCCCCCTTTGATCCGGCGGGGCAAAGATTGCGGGCCTGATCGCGGCCCGCGTTCTGCGTGATCAGCGGGTGTTCTCTGTCAGTCGGCGCTTGACGTAATCTTCGACCGATCCGGTCAGCGTCTCCATATGGTCGTCTTCAAAGAAGTGACCGGCACCTTCGACTTCCTGGTGGGTTATCGTGATGCCTTTTTGCTCGTGCAGTTTGTTGACGAGGCTGACGGTATCGGCCGGAGGCGCAACGCGGTCGCCCAGACCGTTAATGATCAACCCGCTGGCCGGGCAGGGGGCGAGAAATGAGAAATCGTACATATTGGCGGGCGGAGAAACGGAAATGAAACCGGTGATCTCAGGACGGCGCATCAGAAGCTGCATCCCGATCCATGCGCCAAAGGAGAACCCCGCGACCCAGCAATGCTTGGTGTTCTGGTTCATCGACTGCAGATAGTCGAGCGCGGAGGCCGCGTCGGACAGCTCCCCAATGCCCTGATCATACTCGCCCTGGCTGCGTCCGACGCCGCGGAAATTGAAGCGCAGGACGTTGAAGCCCATGTTGAAGAACGTGTAGTGCAGGTTGTAGACCACGCGGTTGTTCATCGTTCCGCCGAACTGAGGGTGCGGATGCAGAATGATTGCGATCGGCGCGTCTTTTGTCTTGTGCGGGTGATACCTGCCTTCCAGACGCCCTTCCGGTCCGGGAAAAATTACTTCGGGCATGTCTCGCGTGTACCTCGCAATGATAGCCTGAGCCCGTGTTGCTGACGCCGTGTTTCTTGACGTAAAGACTCAGGTAATCTAGAATAATTCTAAGTTGGCGGGGTGTCCCCGCTCGATCGGTCAGATTGGAGTTAAAGTCTGTGCCCTTTAACGTCAATGGAATTCAGGAAAGTTAGGCGATGAAACTCAGCACCAAGGGCCGCTATGCGATGGTTGCGCTGGCCGATCTGGCGCAGGAACAGGGCCGAGGTCTTGTCTCTTTGGGGGAGATTTCGAAGCGACAGGACATCTCGCTGCCCTATCTTGAGCAGCTCTTTGTGAAGCTGCGCCGGGCGGGTCTGGTAACGTCTGTTAGAGGCCCCGGCGGAGGCTATAAGCTGGCCAAGTCGCCCGATGCGATCCGGGTTTCCGAGATCCTCGCGGCCGTCGATGAAACGGTCAGCGCGATGCATACGGGCGCGGGGGCGTCGGGGGCCCTTTCCGGCTCCAAGGCACAATCAATGACGAACCGGCTCTGGGAGAGCCTAAGCGCCCATGTCTACGTGTTCTTGCATCAGACAAGGCTGTCAGACGTGGTGGCCAATGAGCTTACCCCCTGTCCGGCGGTGCCGACGCTCTTCACCGTGGTGGACGATACATGACCTGCGCGGTTTCGTTCGTCGCGGTTGAGGCTAAGGATGCCTCCGGCGGGGATATTTGAAGAGAAATGAAAGCCACCTCATGAGCCGCAGTTATCTGGATTACAATGCGACAGCGCCTTTGTCGGCTGCCGCGCGGGACGCGATGATTGCTGCTATGGATGTCGTTGGAAATCCGTCGAGCGTGCATGCCGAGGGGCGGGCGGCGAAGGCCCTGGTGGAGCGCGCACGCGCTCAGGTTTCTGAGGCGTTTGGCGCGTCAGGGGCGGATGTGATTTTCACATCATCGGCAACCGAAGCGGCCGCGCTGGCCTGTGCGGATCAGGGCTGGACCGGCAGCGCGGTCGAGCATGAGGCGGTTGCGGCCTGGACCGGGGAAGACTTGCCGGTGAATGCACAGGGGAAGGTTCAGGTGGCCACGCCGGACCGCTCGGTTCTGCAGTTGGCCAACAGCGAGACCGGCGTGTTGCAGGAGGTGCCTGACGGTCTGGCACTGAGCGACATGACGCAGGCCTTCGGGAAGATGCCGGTCTCTTTCGCGTGGTCGGGTGCGGCGCGGGCGCTGGTCTCCGCGCACAAGCTGGGCGGGCCTAAAGGGGTCGGGGCTCTGGTTGTTCGGCAAGGCGTCGAGGTCGCCGCGCGGATCAAGGGCGGCGGGCAGGAAATGGGACGCCGATCGGGGACCGAGAATGTGGTCGGCATCGCCGGATTCGGGGCTGCGGCTGAGGCTGCACAGCGCGAAATTGAAAATGGTGTCTGGGACAGGGTTGCAGAACTTAGAAATATTCTAGAAAAGGCCATTGAGGCCGAGGCAAAGAATACTATTTTTGTCGGGAAAGACGGTGTTCGCCTCCCGAACACCACCTGCTTTGCGACGCCCGGCTGGAAGGGCGAGACACAGGTGATGCAGATGGATCTCGCGGGTTTCGCGATCTCTGCGGGTTCGGCCTGCTCGAGCGGGAAGGTGCGGGCCAGCCGGGTCCTCAAGGCGATGGGCTTTGATGACCAAACGGCGGCCAGCGCGGTGCGGGTCTCTTTGGGGCCGACAACGCGCGAAGAAGAAGTTTTGCGTTTCGCCGAAGCCTGGCTGGCGGCGGAGAAGAGATTTCGGGCCCGCGCGGCCTGAGAATGGGATGATGACAATCGGACGGCTGGCGTCCGGACAAGGGAGACCAGAATGAGTGTTTTGGACACCACTGAGGTCAAGGAAGGCGTTGATCAGGAGACCGTGGATGCGGTGCGCGAGGTTGGCGGCAAGTACAAATACGGTTGGGAAACCGAGATCGAGATGGATTATGCCCCGAAGGGCGTGAACCCAGATATCGTTCGGCTGATCTCTGAAAAGAACGAAGAGCCCGAGTGGATGACCGAGTGGCGTCTGCAGGCCTTCGCGCGGTGGGAAAAGATGACCGAGCCGGAATGGGCAATGGTCGATTATCCCAAGATCGACTACCAGGACGTTTATTACTACGCCTCGCCAAAATCGATGGCCGAGAAACCCAAGTCGCTGGACGATGTGGATCCCAAGCTGTTGGAAACCTACAAAAAGCTTGGCATCCCGCTGAAAGAGCAGATGATCCTGGCGGGTGTCGAAGGCGCGGAAGACGCGCCGGCCGAGGGCCGCAAGGTTGCCGTGGACGCGGTATTCGACAGTGTTTCTGTTGGCACGACCTTCCAGGCAGAGCTGAAGAAAGCCGGTGTGATTTTCTGCTCGATTTCCGAGGCGATCCGCGAGCACCCCGAACTGGTCAAGAAATACCTTGGCTCGGTTGTTCCGGTTACCGACAATTACTTTGCGACTCTCAACAGCGCCGTGTTCTCGGATGGCTCCTTTGTTTACGTGCCGCCGGGCGTGCGTTGCCCAATGGAGCTCAGCACCTATTTCCGGATCAATGCCGAGAATACGGGGCAATTTGAGCGGACGCTGATCATCGCCGACAAAGGCTCTTATGTCAGCTACCTCGAAGGCTGCACAGCGCCGATGCGCGACACCAACCAGTTGCACGCCGCTGTGGTGGAACTGGTTGCGCTGGAAGATGCGGAGATCAAATATTCCACCGTCCAGAACTGGTATCCGGGCGACGAGAACGGCGTTGGCGGGATCTATAATTTCGTCACCAAGCGCGCCGATTGCCGGGGTGACCGCTCTAAGGTGATGTGGACTCAGGTTGAGACAGGTTCCGCAGTAACGTGGAAATACCCGTCCTGCATCCTGCGGGGTAACGAAAGCCAGGGTGAGTTCTACTCGATCGCTATCGCCAACAACATGCAGCAGGCCGATACCGGCACGAAGATGGTGCATCTGGGCAAGAACACGAAGTCGCGGATCGTTTCCAAGGGTATCTCGGCGGGTAAGGCCCAGAACACCTATCGCGGGCTTGTGTCGATGCACCCCAAAGCGCAGAACGGCCGCAACTACACCCAGTGTGACAGTCTCCTGATCGGTGACAAATGCGGGGCGCACACCGTGCCGTATATCGAGGTGAAGAATAATTCGAGCCGGGTTGAGCACGAGGCAACCACGTCCAAGGTAGATGACGACCAGTTGTTCTACTGCCGCCAGCGCGGCATGGACGAGGAAGAGGCCGTGGCGCTCGTCGTCAACGGGTTCTGCAAGGATGTGCTGCAGGCTTTGCCGATGGAATTTGCCATGGAAGCACAGCAGCTCGTGGCGATCTCGCTGGAAGGGTCGGTGGGGTAAGCACCGAGCCTTGAGCCCCGGCGTGAGGCCGGGCCAGCGAGCTCGGGAACGACCCTGCAAGAGACCCAGGACACGTAATTCTATATACGCGACCGGATCCTGTCGCAGTTCAAGACAACTACGCTGAAACAGCGTTGACCAGAGGAAGAAAAATGCTGGAAATCAAAAATCTACACGTCAAACTTGAAGAAGAAGACAAGCAGATCCTGAAAGGGGTCGACCTGACGGTGGAGACCGGGAAGGTCCATGCGATCATGGGCCCGAACGGGTCGGGCAAGTCGACCCTGTCCTATGTCCTTTCGGGCAAGGACGGCTACGACGTAACCGACGGCGAAGCTGTTCTCGACGGTGAGGATGTGCTGGAGATGGAGCCGGAAGAGCGCGCAGCAGCCGGTCTTTTCCTTGCGTTCCAATATCCGGTGGAGATCCCGGGCGTCGGCAATATGACCTTCCTGCGCACCGCTGTGAACGCACAGCGCAAGGCGCGCGGTGAAGAAGAAATGAGCGCTGCCGATTTCCTCAAGTTCGTGCGTGAGAAGGCCAAGAGTCTCAAGATCGACGCGGACATGCTCAAGCGCCCCGTCAACGTGGGCTTTTCGGGCGGTGAGAAGAAGCGTAACGAGATCCTGCAGATGGCGATGCTGGAGCCGAAAATGTGCATCCTCGATGAGACCGATTCCGGCCTTGATGTGGATGCGATGAAGCTGGTGGCAGAAGGCGTCAACGCACTGCGTTCCGAGGGGCGTTCCTTCCTCGTTATTACCCACTACCAGCGCCTTCTGGACCACATCAAACCTGATGTCGTGCACATCATGGCCGACGGGCGCATCGTTAAGACCGGTGGCCCTGAGTTGGCGCTGGAGGTCGAGACCAACGGTTATGCCGATATTCTTGCGGAGGTGGCATAATGGCCCTCCCGCAGGCAAAACAGACAATCACGCAGGAGCGGCTCGCCGGTCTGTCGCTGCCGCAGGGCGGTAAATGGGCGTCGGCGGCACGGACTGACGCGCTGGCTCGCGTTCAGGCAGCAGGCCTTCCCAGCGCGCGTGATGAGTATTGGAAATTCACCAACCCGATCTCGCTGACATCCGCTGAGCCGGATCTGGCAGCAGTGTTCGATCCGCAGGAAACGCCGATCTTCGGAGATCTCGACCGCCTGAAGATCGTTTTCGTCGATGGCGTTTTTGACGCCGAGGCGTCTGATGATCTGAGCCTTGACGGTGTCGAGATCACACGCCTCAGCGAAGCCGCACAGGCGGATATCCACTGGGCCAAGGACCTCTACGGTGCGTTGGAATCAAACGGGCAGGTTCCTGTCCAACGCCCGCTTGCGGCGCTCAATACAGCCTTTGCGACCGATGGCGTCCTGATCCGGGCAACGGGCAAGGTCTCGAAACCGATCTCGCTGATCTATCTCCATAATTCGGAGTCCAGCGACGCGATCCTGCATCATTGCGTAAAGGTGGAAAAAGGGGCTGATGTCACCGTGATCGAGAGCGGGCCGGCTGCGGCCCGGTTCAACAAGGTCATGGAAGTCGATATCGCAGACGGGGCGGCGTTCCATCATGTTCGCGCCCAGGGCCGCGACCACGAACGCCGTGCGGTAACACACACGTTCGCGCGTCTGGGTGAGGAAAGCACGTTCAAGTCGTTTACACTGACCGCCAACGGCGTGATGACCCGCAATGAGTGCGTGATCGAGCTGACCGGTGACAATGCTATCGCTCATGTGGCCGGTGCCGCCGTAGGTGACGGTGATTTTCACCACGATGATACCGTGTTTATCACCCATGACGCACTGAACTGCGAAAGCCGCCAGGTGTTCAAGAAGGTGTTGCGCAACGGGGCGACCGGAGTGTTTCAGGGTAAGATCCTTGTGAAAGAAGGCGCCCAGAAGACCGATGGATACCAGATCAGTCAGTCTCTGCTTCTGGATGGCGACAGCCAGTTCCTCGCCAAGCCGGAACTTGAGATCTACGCCGATGACGTGGCTTGTTCGCATGGCTCCACCTCGGGCGCGATCGACGAGGAAGCACTGTTCTACCTGCAATCGCGTGGCGTTTCGAAGGACGATGCGCAGGACCTGCTGGTTCTGGCTTTCCTGGCCGAGGCGCTGGAAGAGATCGAAGACGAGACCATTGCAGACGACCTGCTGGGCCGGCTTCAGAATTGGCTCGCACGGCGGCGCGGCTGATACATGTCGACCGTAACGGCTATCTTGCGCAGCTACCGCGCGCCGCGTTCAGTGTTGAGAGATCATCTGGACCGGGGCGCGGGCGAAGAACGTGCCTTGGCCTGGTTGATGATTGCCTGCCTGCTTTTCTTCGTGGCGCGGTTGCCGGGATTGGCCCGTGAGGTGCATCTGAGTGGCGGCGATCCTCCTTTCGAGGCTCTCGCAGGGGGCGCATTTGTCGGTTCTGTCCTGGTGGCGCCGCTGGCGCTCTACGGGCTGGCCGCGCTTTCCCACATCGTCGCACGGATCCTTGGCGGGCAGGGAAGGTACCTGGATGCGCGCCTCGCGCTCTTCTGGGCGCTGCTGGCAAGTGTCCCGATGGTGTTGCTACAAGGGCTCGTTGTAGGCTTTATGGGCCCAGGACCGGCACTGAACCTGATATCTCTTCTGGCTTTCGGCGTTTTCCTGTTTATCTGGATCAATGGTTTGATCGCGGTTGAGAAGGCCTGACAAGATGCTGTCGCAAATTCTGAAACTTATGAAGCTGACGATCGTCAATCCCAAGGAAGGGGCTGCGACGGTCCTGTCATTTTCATTTGGGCGCGAAGTCCTTTGGATGATCCTGGGATTGATCGTCGTTTTGTCGGGGATCCTCTCGAGGCTTGCCTCTCTGCTTGCACCACCAACCGGCGCGCCCGAGCTTACCGCGCAGTTTTTGACTTCGCCTCTGCTTTCCGCACTGATCGTGTTCGGGGTGCTGATGCTTATGGTGATCTGCACGCATTTCATCGGGCGGGGGTTCGGTGGAACCGGAGAATTCAACGAAAGCCTGAGCCTCGTTATCTGGCTGCAAGCCATCATGCTCATGTTGCAGGTGGTGCAGCTCTTTGTTCTGCCGATCTCACCGTTTTTGGCGGGGCTGATCGGCTTTGGCAGCGTGATCCTGTTCCTCTGGCTCTACGTACATTTTGTGGCGGTCCTGCATGGGTTTTCATCGGTTCCGCTGGTTTTTGCGGGTTTGATGGTGTCGATATTTGCTGTCGGCTTTGGCTTGAGCATCATTGCCGGGCTCATAGCGGCGTTGTTTGGGATGGAGATCGGACGTGTTTAATGTTGAAGCCGTAAGGAAGGACTTCCCGATCCTGTCGCGGGAGGTGAACGGCAAACCTCTGGTCTATCTGGACAACGGTGCCTCCTCGCAGAAGCCGCAGGTGGTGATCGACGCCGTGACGCGGGCTTATTCAGAAGAGTACTCGAACGTCCACCGCGGCCTGCACTACCTCTCCAACCTCGCGACAGAGAAATACGAGAGCGTGCGCGGAACACTTGCGCGGTTCCTGAATGCGGGTTCCGAAGACGAGATCGTGATGAACTCAGGCACCACCGAGGGCATCAACATGGTGGCCTATGGCTGGGCCATGCCCCGGATGGAAGCCGGCGATGAAATCGTGCTGAGCATCATGGAGCACCATGCCAATATCGTGCCGTGGCATTTCCTGCGCGAGCGTCAGGGCGTGAAGCTGGTTTGGGTCGATGTTGACGCTAATGGCGATCTGGACCCCCAAAATGTGATTGATGCGATAACGCCGCGGACCAAGCTCGTCGCGGTCACCCACATGTCGAACGTGTTGGGCACGAAGGTCGATGTAAAATCGATCTGTGAAGGCGCACAATCCAAGGGCGTTCCGGTTTTGGTCGATGGCTCGCAAGCTGCTGTACACCTGCCGGTCGATGTTCAGGATATCGGCTGTGACTTCTATGCCGTCACCGGCCACAAGCTCTATGGTCCATCCGGATCAGGGGCGATCTACGTCAAATCCGAACGTATGTCCGAAATGCGCCCATTCATCGGTGGTGGTGACATGATCCGCGACGTACATCGCGACGAGGTGATCTACAACGACCCTCCGATGAAGTTCGAGGCCGGGACGCCCGGTATCGTTCAGATGATCGGGTTGGGTGTGGCGCTCGACTACATGATGTCACTGGGTATGAATAACATCATGGCCCACGAGAACAGCATCCGCGACTATGCGAGAGAGCGATTGAGCGGTTTGAACTGGCTGAATGTTCAGGGCCAGAGCGCTGAGAAGGGGGGCATCTTCTCTTTCACGCTGGAAGGCGCGGCCCACGCTCATGATATCTCCACCGTGCTCGACAAGAAGGGCGTTGCAGTGCGGGCAGGTCAGCATTGCGCGCAACCGCTGATGGAGTTCATGGACATTAACGCGACCTGCCGGGCCTCGTTCGGAATGTATAATACTGAAGGAGAGGTGGACGTGCTGATCGAGGCTCTGGAGCTGTGCCACGAGCTCTTCGCATAAGACTTGCGCGGACTGGCACCGTATCGTTTAACGGTCTTTGAAAGCGATTGTATCGTCGTTCCAAGATGCGTATAGAGCGTTTCAGGCACCTGTAGCTCAGCTGGATAGAGCGCTGCCCTCCGAAGGCAGAGGCCAGAGGTTCGAATCCTCTCAGGTGCGCCATTTTAACTTTCGGATACGATGCTGCGGCAGGTTTCTTGGCTTCTGAAACGCTGGGGCGTGTGATGGCTGGGTGCTAGCTTGCAGACAATAAAAAAGGGCCCGCGAGAGCCCTGATCCGTCGATGATTTAGATCGCTCTAACGGCCCCAGGTCCGGATCGGCCCGCAATCCATGTGAACGAAATTGGCCCGGGAGTAGCGCCCCACGCCACCCGATGAACAGGACGCCGCAGCGCGGGCCATTTGTCCGACGGAGCGTGATCCCAGGCGCAGGTCAGCAGCCTGGCCTTCCATATGCAGGGATTTCTTCGCGACCGAGCGCGAGCGGGAGCGCAGCATTGCGTTGGTCTTGGGAGAGCGATAGCCAGACAGAAGAAGATAGGGTTCGGTGGCATCCATCAGGTTGTGCGAAGCAGACATGATATCAATCGCGCGCGTGTCGATCCTGCGCGCGCTGTTCTGGCGCCAGTCGCGCATGAAGTGGTTCACCTCGTCGAGGGACTCGCGGATGTATTCACCCTCAATCCAATAAACGAGATCAATCTTCTCGCCGGTCCGGCCGGAGTACATCTTGATGCGGCGGATATCGCCTGCTCCCCGCAGAAACCCGAATGCCTTTGAATAGACGGGTGTCGCGGTAACCGCTGTCGCTGCGAAGGCACCGAGAAGTGCGCGCCGCGAGAGGTTTGCGGAAATGTTCCTGCTCATTGCAAGTCTGCCTCGTTTGCCCCAACCGCTTAAACGGTTTTTCTTTGTCCCAGTTCCACCCGTATATGGCACAAAGTGATTCCGCGACCAAGGCTACTCTGGTCTAAACCGCTTAACATGATGCAAATCGGCAAAAAATTGCCAGTGCGCGTGAGGATTGTTGCGGATTGAAAGGGGTTGCGTCGTCGCAACGGGTCGGCAAAAGCGGCCGTGATCGCCAAATTGTGCATAGACACCGACGCTGAGCTGTCAAAGGGTATAGCTCACATTTATTCGAGTGAATGACTTAGACCGAGGTTAGCATGACCAGTAAATTTTCTCGCCGCGCCGCACTCAGGATGCTGGCGGCCAGCGTTGCAGGTGCAGCGGTGCCTATGGCGTTCAGTGGCTCCGCCGCAGCTGCCAGCACTGCTCTCAAGCAATCTATTGCGATGGCTTCGGCGCGCGATCGAACGCTCGCGCAATTCTACAAGGCCCGCGATTACGAGCCTATCTTTGTCGGCAGTTCGGACCGGCGACGGCGTACGGCGTTGATCAAGGCGTTCGCTGGTGCAGGGGACCATGGTTTACCGGTCGATCGGTACGAGGAACAGGAACTGCGCGATCTGTTCAGATCTGCGAAGGGGGCGGACGCCCGTGGTAAGGCCGAGATTGTAGCCGCTCAGAAATTTCTTGCTTATGCCGACGATATCGGATCGGGAATTCTCAACCCGAGACGGATCGATAAGGGGCTCGTTATGAAGGTCGCGCGCTATGACCAGAAGTCCCTTCTTGCGGGATTTGCACAATCCAACCCCAAGGCTTTCCTGAACGCACTTCCACCGCAATCGCGTGATTATGTCCGGTTGCAGAAGGAAAAGCTTCGGCTGGAAAAGCTTTTGGGAAAAGGTGGCTGGGGCAAGAAGGTTGCAGCGAAATCGCTCAAGCCCGGTGCCGGTGGCGACCCTGTCGTGGATCTTCGCAACCGCTTGATCCGTATGGGGTTCATGCGCAAATCCTCCAGTAAGGTCTATGATGCAAAGCTTGAAGGTGGGGTCCGGAACTTCCAGGCCGCCCACGGGCTCGCCGCCGACGGTGTGGCAGGTGCGCAGACGATGGCTCAGGTGAATAAGCAGGTTGAAGATCGCTTGGCACAGGTGATTGTCGCCCTCGAGCGGCGGCGCTGGAATAACACGGAATTGGCGCGCAACTACGTGTGGGTCAATATTCCAGATTACCACGTCGATCTTTACAAGGGCGGCAAGTCGGTGTTTCGGAGCCGCGTTGTGGTGGGCCAGAACAGCAAGGACCGTCGCACGCCGGAATTCTCCGACACGATGCGGTTCATGGTGGTTAACCCATCATGGTATGTGCCCCGCTCGATCATCACTAAGGAGTACCTGCCGCTGTTGCAGGAGGATCCGACTGCGGTTTCACAACTGCAACTCACCGATGACGCGGGTCGTATCGTAAGCCGTCAGGCCGTCGATTTCACCCAGTACAACGAGGAGGATTTCCCCTTCTCCATGAAAGAACCGCCGAACCGCGGGAACGCGCTTGGGTTGGTGAAGTTCATGTTCCCGAACCGGCACAACATCTACCTGCATGACACGCCCAGCAAGAACCTGTTCAGCCGTCAGAGACGTGCCTTCAGCCATGGCTGTATCCGGGTTCACAAACCTTTCGACTTTGCCTATGCGCTTCTCAAGTCGCAGGTGAACGACCCGAAAGGCTATTTTCAGCGGGCTCTGAGCACGCGGAAGGAGGCGCAGATCGACCTCAAGGAGCCTTTGCCCGTCCATCTCGTTTACTACACGGCTTGGGTGGACCAGAAAGGGGCGCCGCAATACCGCAATGACGTCTATGGGCGCGACAAACGGATTTTTGGAGCCCTTGCCAAGGCCGGGGTTTCGTTGCGGGCTGTTCGAAGCTAAACCATGAACGCCGGGGCGCGGATTTCGCGCCCTTTCTAAGATGAGGCCGACATGGATTTTTCCGTTTCTGAAATCGCGACATCGCTCGGGGCGGATCTGGCCGGTGACGCGACGATCCGTGTGCGCGCCGCGGCCGAACCGGCCTCTGCCGGTCCCGATGATCTTGCCGTTGCAATGGACCTGAAATACGCCGCCGGTCTTGAGCAGGGGCAGGCGCGCGTGGCCATCCTTTGGGCAGGGGCTGATTGGCAGGCGCTTGGCCTGAAAGCCGCGATTTTCGTCGTACGGCCGCGCTATGCTATGTCCGGCCTGACAAGGCTGATGGATCCGGGTCCCGACATCGCCCCCGGCATTCATCCAATGGCGCTGATTGACGACAGTGCCGAGATTGGGGATGGCGCTGCCATCGGCCCCTTCGTGGTGATCGGAAAGGATGTCCGCATCGGGGCGCGTGCCCGAGTTGCCTCCCATGTCAGCATCGCCGAGAACGCGTCGATCGGTGATGATGCCCTGATCCTGCAAAGCGTCCGGATCGGTGCGCGCGTGCGGATCGGAGACGGGTTCATCGCGCAGCCTGGAGCCATTGTCGGAGCTGACGGCTTCTCTTTTGTCACGCCCGAGAAGTCCGGCGTCGAGAAAGTGCGCGAAACCCTTGGGGACGCGGGCGAAGCCGGCGATCAAAGCTGGATCAGGACACATTCACTTGGCGCTGTAAGCATCGGAAATAATGTGGAAATTGGTGCTAATTCAACGATAGATCGCGGCACGATCCGCGATACGTCGATCGGCGACGGCACCAAGCTCGATAACCTTGTTCACCTCGGCCATAACGTCACGGTTGGGCGCGATTGCCTGCTCTGCGGTCAGGTTGGTGTCGCCGGCTCCTCTAAACTCGGGGACAGGGTTGTGCTGGCCGGCCAGTGTGGTGTGAATGACAATATCTTCGTGGGCGATGATGTCATTGCCGGCGGTGGCACCAAGATTTTCACCAATGCGCCGAAGGGCCGCGTCCTGCTCGGATATCCGGCGGTAAAAATGGACGCTCATATCGAAATCCAGAAGGCCCTCCGGCGCCTGCCGCGGTTCATGAAGTCTTTGCAGCAGGACAAATAGACGATGGAAAAAAAGGGCAAGGCTGATTAGGTAAACGTCAAAATGAAACGGCTTAAGGGAAGAGGCCATGTCAGATAGCGTTGCGGATCAGGTCAGAGCTATCATCGCCGAACAGGCGGTGCTGGAATTGGAAGATGTAAGCCTGACGTCCAGCCTTGAGGACCTCGGAATTGACAGCCTTGGTCTTGTGGAGAGCATTTTTGCCATCGAAGAAGCCTTCGACATTTCCGTGCCGTTTAACGCGAATGACCCCTCCGAGAGTGATTTCGATATCTCCTCGGTTGGCAGCATTGTCGAAGCCGTGCGCCAGCTCGTGGCCGAACAGAAAGCCTGATCCATGCACCGGGTCGTGATTACGGGGCAGGGCACGATCAACGCCCTTGGAAAGTCGGCTGCCGAGACCCAGGAGGCCTTCCGGGAAGGGCGCTGTGGGATCGGGCCGCTGGAGATTCGGGACGTCGAACGGCTCAGTATCCAGATCGGCGGACAGGTCAAAGGCTACGATCCCAACGCCGAGTTCAATCGCCAGCAGATTGCGCTCTATGACCGCTATACACAGTTTTCACTGTTGGCCGCGCGTGAGGCGATTGCCCAATCGGGTCTCGTTTTCTCCGGCGACCTGTCGGCAGAGGCGGGCGTCGTCCTGGGAACCGCCGGGGGCGGAATGAACACGCAGGACGAAAACTACCGGGCCGTCTACGAGGAGGGCAAGAACCGTGTTCATCCCTTCGTAGTGCCCAAACTGATGAACAATGCCGCGGCCAGTCATGTCTCCATGCAATATAATCTCAAGGGCCCAAGCTTTACCGTCGCCACGGCCTGTGCATCGTCCAATCACGCCATGGGGCAGGCTTTCCAATTGGTACGTTCTGGTGCGTCGCGCGTGATGATCACGGGCGGCTCGGAATCCATGCTCTGCTTTGGCGGCGTGAAGGCATGGGAGGGACTGAGGGTCATGTCCAAAGATGCCTGCCGGCCATTCTCGGCCAACCGGAACGGCATGGTGCAGGGTGAAGGCGCCGCCATTTTCGTGTTCGAGGAGTATGAACACGCCAAAGGCCGCGGCGCCGATATTCTGGCCGAGGTCATCGGCTTTGCAATGACCTCTGACGCAGGCGACATCGTGATGCCTTCGAAACAGGGTGCAGCGCGCGCCATTGCGGGCGCGATGCGAGACGCGCGTATCGATCCAAAGGACGTAGGTTACATCAACGCGCACGGGACCGGCACCGCCGCCAATGACAAGACCGAATGCGCCGCAGTGGCCGATGTGTTCGGCGCGCATGCTGACAAGCTCATGATGTCTTCGACCAAATCCATGCATGGTCACGTCATCGGAGGAACCGGTGCGATCGAAGCGCTGGCCTGTGTCATGGCCTTGCACGACGGGGTTATCGCACCCACGATCAATTATGACGAGCCGGACCCGGAATGCGCGCTCGATGTCGTACCGAACACGGCCCGCGAGGCCAAGATCGATGTTGCCCTGTCGAATGCTTTCGCATTCGGGGGCTTGAACGCGGTTCTGGCCTTCCGCGCGATCTGACAGACCCACGCCGGAGCCGCAAACTGGAGTTTTCGGTTCTTTTTGGAGAAAATATCCCCGCCGGAGGCTCCGGCGCTTAGATGGAGAGGCGTGCAGCCTGCGATCCGCGCTCCCGGTAGGGCGTGGTGTCGTAATGCGCCCGGTAGCATTTCGAGAAATGCGAAGGCGAGGCAAACCCGCAGGCCAGCGCCACGTTGATCACGCTCATATCGGTCTGCATTAGCAGGTTGCGGGCCTTCTGCAGACGTATTTCCATGTAATAGCGTTTTGGTGAGCGGTTGAGATAACGCCGGAACAGCCGCTCCAGCTGCCGCGTGCTCATGCCCACTTCCTTGGCCAGCGTCGAGGGGCTGATCGGCTCCTCGATATTTGTTTCCATCATCTGAATCACGCGGCTGAGCTTCGGATGTCGCACCCCGATCCGCGTCGGGATCGACAGGCGCTGCTGGTCCTGATCGGTGCGGATCGACGTGTAGATCAACTGATCCGCTACGAGGTTCGCCAATTCCTCACCGTGATCAGTGGCAATCAGCTTGAGCATCAGGTCGATCGAGGATGTTCCACCCGCCGTGGTGATCCGGTTGTCGTGAATCACGAAGACCGATTTGGTCAGCTCGACCTCCTCGAACTCTTCGGCAAAGCTGTCCTGATTTTCCCAATGGATCGTGGCTTTCCTGCCATCCAGAAGGCCCGCCTTGGCCAGCGCATAGCTTGCCGTACACAGCCCACCGATGGTCACGCCGCGCCGGGCTTCGCGCCGCAGCCAGTTCAGGATCCGTTTGGTGGTCGCATTCTGTACTTCGATACCACCGCACAAAAGGATCGTGTCATCGCGAGACATCTCCTCGAGATCCATGTCCAGTTTGAACCCGGTTCCCGTGGAACAAGTGGCAACCTCGCCACCTTCGCCCGCAAGGGCCCATGTATAGAGCGTCTTGCCAGACATGCGGTTGGCGATCCGCAACGCCTCGATGGCACAGGCGAAACACAACATGGTGAAATTATCCATCAGGACAAAAACGAACTTTTGTGGCTTTGGACCCGCGTCCGGGCCGGCTGTCCTGTTGTTTTCAAAGGCCGGTGGCACCATTTTCTCCCTACGCGCGGACTTCGTTGCATCAAAACCCCCGCAACGCCTAGCCTTAGCTTAGATTTCGACATTGGCAAGCCCCGCGAGACCACGCTATAGGGGGGACCGAACATTGAAAACTCTATCATCACCGGAGTGAGTCCCATGGCAGAGACTTGGAACAAATCAGACTGGCGCAAGAAGCCCCGCGTGCAGATGCCCGAATATACGGATGCCGAAGCACTCCACGCGGTCGAGGCCCAGCTTGCCTCGTATCCGCCGCTGGTCTTTGCCGGTGAAGCCCGCAAGCTCAAAGCGGCGCTGGCCGAGGTATCGCGCGGCGATGCGTTCCTTCTGCAAGGCGGTGATTGTGCCGAAAGCTTCGATCAATTCTCCGCTGATAACATCCGCGACACCTTCAAGGTGATGCTGCAAATGGCGATGGTTCTGACCTATGGCGCCAAGGTTCCCGTGGTCAAAGTTGGCCGGCTGGCAGGCCAGTTCGCCAAGCCGCGTTCGGCTCCGACCGAGGTGGTCGATGGAGTGGAACTGCCCAGCTACCGCGGCGACATCATCAACGAGCTGGAGTTCACGGCCGAAGCCAGTGTGCCCAATCCCAAGAAAATGCTGCGCGCCTACAAGC
>JABDPP010000198.1 GCA_013042765.1 Litoreibacter sp. | reverse complement strand
GACGGTGAAGACCGCGCCCCAGAGCGCCCGCAACCCGGCGAGGATATCGGCTTCCTCGCTAACCTCGAACGCCCCGATCCAGTGGCGCAGGAACAGCGCCAGCGGCACCACCGTGAGCAACACGAAGGCCAGCCGCATCTCGCGGTCGTCGATCAGCCGCGGCAGGAAGGCGCGGTTGAAATCGTTCTGCAGGGTCTGGCGCGACACGGCGATGATCATGAAGACAAAGATCAGTAGTTCGGCCCCGATCCCGCCCTCATTGCCGTCGAGTGTGCTGCCCGGGATGATGCCACTGGTGCACAGCGTCGACATGGCGCTGATCAGCGCAAAAAACGGCGACATCCCGGTGACCAGAAGGGCAACCCACAAAAACAGCGTTGCGCCGAAGTAGAGGGGAAAGAGCTTGGCAGTGAACCGCACCAGACGTTCGCGCGCATCGCCCGCCTGGATATCCTGCGCCGGCAGACCGGCGTGCTCGGACGCAGGGCGCATTGGGCGCAGCACCTCGAACCCGCCAAGGTTCATCGGCGCGAAGATCGCAACTGCGGCCACCAGCATCAGGAAACCACCCAACCAGGCCACCAGCGCGCGCCACAGGTGCAGTGGATCGGCCAGCCGGGAGGCAGGGTCGAAAACCGTGGCCCCGGTGGTGGTCAGGCTCGAGACCATCTCGAAATAGACATTGAGGAAACTGGCATCCGGCACCGCCTCGCCCATTGGTACAGCCAGCATGACCGGCAGCAGAGTGAAGGCCCCCAGGAGTGTCAGCAGATGACTGCGCGACAGGCTTTTCGGCACCCGGTCCAGCGTTGCAAGCCCGATCAGCGAAGTCAGCACCGCAAACAGGATCGCGCCGTAAAAGAACGGCTGCGCGATGCGGTGCAGATCCAGCGCCGAGGCGTGGATTGCCGGCAGCAGCATTGCCACCGACGCGATCCCCATCAGGATCACGAAGAGCGGTAATCGATAGAGAAACCGCAGCATCGTCGCGACTTAGAAGAAATCGATGGAGACCTGCATCAGCTGCTCCACCTTGGGCACATCGGCCGAGATTGAGAAAATGACGATCACATCGCCTTCCTCGACACGGGTCGAGCCGACCGGACGGACCACCTCCCCGCCCTTGCGGATCGCGCCCACCAGCGCGCCTTCGGGGAAGTCGATGTCCCGGATCGCCTGCCCGGCAATGGGTGAGGTCGAGAGCACCTGCGCCTCGATCACCTCCGCCTCGGCGTCCCCGATCGAGTAGATCTGGCGCACCCGCCCGTGCCGGATGTGGCGCAGGATAGAACTGACGGTGGTCGCGCGCGGGTTGATATAGGCGTCGATGCCCAGCGGGCCCATCAGGGGCACCAGCGTCGGGTCATTGACCAGGCAGATCGCCATCGGGCAGCCCTCAGTCTTGGCGCGCACCGCGGCCAGAAGGTTGGTTTTATCGTCATCGGTGACCGCAAGCACCGCATCGGCGCGGGTGATGTTGGCCTCGGTCAGCAATTCGGAATTCAACCCGTCGCCATTGAGCACGATGGTGCGTTCCAGCGTGTTGGCGGCGCGTTCAGCACAGGTGCGGTTCTTCTCAATCACCTTGGCCCGGACACGGTCAGAGCGGTCCTCCAGGGCACGGGCCACCGCGAGGCCCACATTGCCGCCGCCGATGATCACGATCCGCTCCTGCTTGGCCTGGATCTTGCCGAAAATCTCCATCGTGCGGGAAACATCCTCGCGATGGGTGCAGACATAGATCTGGTCGCCGGCAAAGAGCTGGTCGCCCGGATCGGGTGCAATCAGCGATCCTTCGCGACGGATGCCGACCACGATCGCACGCAGGGTCGAGAACAGGTCGGTCAGCTGGCGCAGGGGCGTGTTGAGCACCGGGCAGTCGCGGTCGAGCGCGATGCCCAGAAGCTGCACCTCGCCCTCCATGAAATTCTCGGTATCGAAAGCGGCTGGCGCGGCAAGGCGTTGCAGCGCGGCCTCGGCCACCTCCTTTTCCGGCGAGATCACCACGTCGATCGGCATGTGATCACGGCGGTAGAGGTCGGAATAGATCGCGGTGAGGTAGGACTGGCTGCGCAGCCGCGCCACCTTGCGCGGGATCGCGAAGACCGAATGCGCCACCTGACAGGTGACCATGTTAACTTCGTCAGATAAGGTCGCGGCGATAATCATGTCTGCGTCGCTCGCCCCGGCCCGTTCCAGGATATCGGGATAGCTCGCAAAGCCGGTAATGCCTTTCACGTCAAGGCTGTCGGTTGCGCGGCGCACAAGTTCGGAGTTGTTATCAACAACCGTTACCTCGTTGTTTTCGCCTGATAAATGGCGGGCGATCTGCCAGCCGACCTGCCCTGCGCCACAGATGATCACTTTCATGGATGCGCCTTACCTATGCACCGTGTTCCCTGCACCGTCCTGCAGGTGCCGTGGCCTTGCAT
>JABDPP010000196.1 GCA_013042765.1 Litoreibacter sp. | reverse complement strand
TGGCGACCTGTTCGATATGGGTCGATTTACCGGTGCCATGGTAGCCTTGGATCATAACGCGGCGGTTGTGGGAGAAACCTGCAAGGATCGCGAGGGTCGTGTCACGGTCAAACTTGTAGGTCGAATCGATATCTGGAACCCGGTCGCTGCGTTCAGCAAAGGCTTTAACTTTCATGTTGCTCTCGAAGCCGAAGACTTCGCCGACATCAATCTCTTCGGTTGGTTTCATGCCCAGATCCATGTTTCCGTCCGCCATAATTAGTTCCTGATCCGCCTCTTTCGCGCAATTCGAGTGGGATGCAACAAAACGGACCTGAGGGCAAGGACCGGAATATCCATCCGGCTCTGAAATCGGCGCTTAATCGGGCCTTCAGTCCACGAAATTCCGGCTGTCCTTTATCTGATCCCACGCCCAGACAACATTTTGCAGCTGCTCTTCGTCAGCGCGGTTACCGCCATTCATGTCCGGGTGCAGGTCTTTGACCAGTGATTTATACTGCTTTCGCAACTCTGCTTTCGTCATGCTGGCGCTGCCCTGCAGGATCTCAAGCGCCTGACGTTCCTTCGGTGGCAGCTTGCGGCCGGTTCCGCCCGATCCCCGTCCAGGATTGCGGGTGGCATTTTCGCCAAGCACTGCCATCGGATCATCAACGCCCAGCCGCGACCAGGCCTGTTGCTCCACACCTTTCTTGAGAGGTTTGGTTTCCCGCTCCCAGACCTTGTCCGAAGACATCTGGCGTTCCATCTCCTCCTGCGTATGGGTCTCAAAGAAGTTCCATTTCAGGTTGTATTCGCGGGCGTGGTCCTTGCAGAACCAGTAATAGTCATCCAGCACGTCAGGTGATTTCGGTGCGCGGTATTTGCCCGCTTCCTTGCAGCCCGGCGCCTCGCAGGTGCGCTGCGAAGTTTCGACAGCCCCGGACATCCCGCGGCGGCCTTTTGCGCGGCGTTTCTTGTCGGTCGATACTGAGATATCGAACTCAAATGGATCAAACGGGGCTTTCGCCATGACACTACCTTTTCGACTCGGAACAGAGAGTTTAAGGTTTATTCCGGCGAGTTGAAGGGGCCGAAGCGAAAATAATGCTGAAATCCCAGAGACGGGGCAGCACATAAGATAAGGCCAGGCGAGGATGCAGACGGTGAAGATGGAAGATCAGATTACGGCAAAGCTCGAGGCGGCGTTCAGCCCCCGGATTCTGAACGTGGTTGATGACAGCGAGTCCCATCGTGGGCACGCTGGCTTCCAGGAGGGTGGCGAGAGCCATTTCAACGTGGAAATTGCTTCCGAGGCTTTCGCCGGCCAGAGCCGCATCGCGCGACATCGGGCGGTACATAATGCGCTTGGCTCGGAAATTATTTCAAAAATTCATGCGCTTGCGCTGAAAATCTCGGAGTAGGATTTCACAAGAGCGCTGTCATTTATTCCGGTTTTTGCGGGTCGTTCTTGGCGGCGCGAGACAAAGGCGGATCCTGATGTGCGAAGACTTGAGTGCTCGCTTCGACAGGTGTGGCCACGTCTTCGTCCTGATAGTCGCTCTCGTCCACTTCGCGCCGGAATACCAAAAGGGCATGTTCAACGACCTTCTTGCCTGTGAGGCCTTTACGCTCCTCAGCGGGCAGGGTTTCGGCGCGTTGATACTCCCATCCTTCTTCGGCCATTTCGTTGAGGGTAATATCAATCGCATGGGCGAACCGCTCCGCTCCGGAGCGCAGGCCCTTGGCGGATTTACCCTTTCGAGGGGCGGCAATGACGCGATACTCATAAGCAGGCATGAAAAGGCTCCGTTTTGGCGTTCCTAGCGTAGCTCGCCGCGCTGGTCCAAGCCCATAGGGCACGCATCGGGCGACATGATGCATCCAGAACACGCCAAGGATGAGTTCCAGTGAGCAACTGCCGGGGTTGTCAGCCGGCCAGTTTCTTAGAGACGATCTCGTTCACGGTTTTCGGATTGGCCTTGCCACCGGTTGCCTTCATGACCTGACCAACGAACCAGCCGGCAAGCTTTGGGTTCTCCTTGGCCTTTTCGACCTGTGCGGGATTTTCGGCGATGATCTTGTCTACAGCAGCTTCGATTGCGCCGGTATCGGTGACCTGCTTCATGCCGCGTGCTGCGACGATCTGGGCCGGATCCCCGCCTTCGGTGTAGACGATCTCAAACAGATCCTTAGCGATTTTACCGGAGATGTCGCCCTTGGAGATCAGATCGATGATACCGCCCAACTGGTTGGGAGAGACAGGCGACTCAGTGATGTCATGGTCTTCCTTCTTAAGGCGACCAAAGAGCTCGTTGATGACCCAATTGGCCGCCAGCTTGCCGTCCCGTCCTTCGGCGACTTTCTCGAAATATGCGGCGTTGGCCACTTCGGAGGTCAGAACGCTGGCATCATAAGCGCTCAGACCGAAATCGCCCATGAAGCGCTCGCGTTTCGCGTCGGGCAATTCGGGTAGGCTAGCTGCGATGTCGTCCACCCAGTCCTGTTCGATCTCCAGAGGCAGCAGATCGGGGCAGGGGAAGTAGCGGTAGTCATGCGCCTCCTCCTTGGAGCGCATCGAGCGCGTCTCGCCCTTGTCGGGGTCGTAGAGCCGGGTTTCCTGATCAACCTTGCCGCCGCCTTCGACGATGGCGATCTGGCGGCGTGCTTCGTGTTCGATGGCCTGCTGGATGAAACGCATGGAGTTCATGTTCTTAATCTCGCAACGTGTTCCTAAGTGCGAGAAATCCTGCGTCTCCATGTATTTCTCATAAGCGCCGGGTTCACAAATCGACACGTTCACATCTGCCCGCAGGTTGCCGTTCTGCATATTGCCGTCGCAGGTTCCCAGATAGCGCATGATCTGGCGCAACTTGACGACATAGGCGGCGGCCTCTTCGGGGCCTCGGATATCGGGGCGGGAGACGATCTCCATCAGCGCGACGCCAGTGCGGTTGAGGTCGACGAAGGACATATGCGGGTCCATGTCGTGGATCGATTTGCCGGCATCCTGCTCAAGGTGGATGCGTTCAATACGGACCACGCGGGCCACGCCCGGTCCCATGTCGACGAACACTTCCCCTTCGCCCACAATCGGGTGGTAGAGTTGCGAGATCTGGTAGCCCTGTGGCAGGTCAGGGTAGAAGTAGTTCTTCCGGTCAAAGGCCGAGTACAGGTTGATATCCGCTTTCAGGCCAAGGCCCGTGCGCACCGCCTGTGCAACGCATTCCTCGTTGATCACCGGCAGCATGCCCGGCATGCCCGCGTCAACGAAAGCGACGTTGGAATTGGGCTCGGCCCCGAACTGGGTCGAAGCGCCGGAAAACAGCTTTGCATTGGTCGAGACCTGCGCGTGTACCTCGAGGCCGATCACGAGCTCCCAATCCTGCTTGGCGCCGGAAATGATCTTGGGTTTTGGAGCTTCATAAGTGAGGTCGAGCATCTGTTGCATCCCTTGACTGGTTGGCTGGGGTTTTATGTCACGGACGTGGGCGCGGCAAGAGCCATCAGGCAGCCTGTAGCCAGCTGAGCTGCGCCCTTTAAATGATGCCATGAACGCTCAGAGGCGGGTTATCGCCAAACCGGCCAATCGCGACCGGATGGACTTGCCCGGAGCACGAAAAACAACAGATCATTCGGCATGCGTTTTCTCACCTTCTGCTGCCTCTGCCTGATTCTCTTGGGGCAAATCTCTCAGGCCCAGTCCTTGCGGCCGGTGGCCCGGCAGGATCAACCGGGAGCGGCCCAGTGGGATACACACCCGCAGGGTGCGATCTGGTCGCGTGAGGCTGGTGCGGCCTTGTCCGGCCACGGCTCCGCGCTGTTGCTCAGCGAGCCCTCGGATATCGTCACGTGGTGTCCGGGATACGTGGCAGCGAATGCGAAAAGCCGTGCTGCGTTCTGGACTGGCCTGCTCTCGGCACTGGCCAGGTATGAAAGCACGTTCAAGCCTGACGCTGTCGGATCCGGGAAGTGGTTCGGGTTGCTGCAGATTGCTCCGGCAACAGCGCGTGGATATGGCTGTACGGCCCGCAGCGGGGCGGACCTCAAGGATCCGGCAGCAAATCTGAGCTGCGCTGTGCGGATCTGGTCGGTCACGGTTCCGCGCGACGGTGTCGTGGCACTTAAGGGGGATAAACTCGCCGGGATCGCCGCCGACTGGGGGCCGATGCGCTATAGCGAAAAACGCGCTCGAATGGCGGCCTTTACCCGCGAACAATCCTATTGCAGCCTTAGCCGCTCTGCCCGGCCAAAAGTTCGGGCATCACGCTAGTCGACTGCGCTCAGGCAGCGACGGCTTCCTCTTCCGGATCGATCACATTGATGCCGCGCGCTGTCACGGCGACTGTTGCACCACTGTCGAGTTCGTCGGAAAAGGCCGGGGCGACAGCGATCAGGAAATCGTCCTCGGGCTGATCCCATGCAACGCTGCAGAAAACACTGAGATGGCGGCGCACAATCGCGGGCAGTCCGGCACGAATGACCTTGGCAACGCGTTTCTTGGCCCGCTTGGCACCAAGCAAATGATAATACTGGTGCTCCAGTGCGTCCTGTAATTCCGAACAAGTAGCCGTGAAGCGATAGGGATTGCTCTCGAAGGTTTGCAGAAGGCTGTCGAGCCCGCTGAGAAACAGATCCGGTTTCAAGTAGTGGGCCGCGCCGTCTTCAAACCGCAAGGCATGCATCATCATGACCGTATATGCGGCGTCGCCGAAGGCATCACGGGTTGCCAGACGGGCAGCCTCTGCTTGCTGTTCGAGGGTTTTGTAGTCTCCGAACCAACGGGGCAGGCAATGATAGGCATGCTGGCGGTAGACGGTCAGATTTGTGGGGTCCAGATCCGACCAGTCAGTAAAGGATTCAAGAAGGCGTTCGCGGCCATTTTCCAACCCGACGCAGAGCCGATACTGGATTTCGGCCAGAAGCGGGGAGTTATAGGCAACCGGATCGAAGCGCGTGATAATATTGCGTGCGCGGTGGTAGTGCTCGTTCATCGCGACCCAGCCGCTTTCTCCCACGGCATCGGCCCACCGACTGCCCCGTGCAGCCCAACCGCAATCGAGATGGAGCCGCGCGAGGATCGCGGCAAGAGCGTAGTTGTCGGGGTTGTCTTCCTGAAGCTCTGTAAGCTCGGAGATCAGTTCAGGGGAGAAGTCGAAGGTCATTTCGTAGGAGCAGCCATTGGGCTCTTCGAAGCTGACGCTGGTTCTGGCGCGCAGATACTGCATCGCAATCTCCAAATGCCGCACGCCGGAGCGGGTCGCGTTGCGGGTCTGGTCGAGATGCCGGAACGAGGCAGCAAGCTCGAGCCAGTCGCCCTTGGCAAGACAAGCGTCGACTTCGTCGGCCAAGACCTGGCGTTCGGCTGCTTCTTCGTCGCGATCGGTGGCGCGGATGATGAGGCGTTTCTTGAGGTCGCGCAGAGCGAAGGGACGCAGGGCTACCTTTTTGAAACCCGCCCAGCCCGTTTCAGGCATCGAAACTATCGCGCCAAAGATCGTGAGGGGGTAGTCCAGAACCTCGTCCATACGGCCCGCCAGACGGATCATAGTCTGATCGAAATTTGTACGGATATCTGACATCGTCTCACCCCTTACCTGATCACTTGCGATATGCGTTGGACCAAGAGTTGCCCTGATTTTTGGCAAGGATGAGGCAACCAAAGGGCAAATTCGGGGGGATTTCGGTGATTGCGGGGGCGTCGAAAGTGGTTAGGAGCTCAACGCCCGCCGGAAACGTCCAGAACGGTTCCAGTCACGTAGCTGGCCTTGTCTGAGAGAAGCCACAGAATGGCCTCGGCCACCTCTATGGCTGTTCCGGCGCGTTTCATCGGGACGAGCGGCGCCAAATCGACCGCGCGGTTGGGCAAGCCGCCCTTTGCGTGGATTTCAGTGTCGATGATGCCGGGGCGCACTGCATTGACGCGCACGCCTTCTGTCGCAACTTCATGGGCGAGCCCCTTGGTCAGGGTGTCGATCCCGGCTTTCGCCGCTGCATAGTCGACATATTGGTTTGCTGCCCCCAGAACGGCTGCCACGGAGGACAGGTTGACGATCGCGCCGCCCTGCCCGCCATGGGCCGTAGACATACGTAGCACACCTTCCTTGGCGACGAGAATGGCGCCGGTCAGGTTGACGCTGATGATGCGCTCCAGCCTTTCCGGGGTCATCTGGTCGACGCGGCTGGAGCGATCCACGATGCCTGCATTGTTCACCAGCGCATCCATGCGCGAAAACTGCGCGTCGAACTCGAGGAACATTCGCGAGATGTCTTCGGAGTTCGAAACATCGCCCTGAATAAGCAGCGCTGAACCGCCTTCTTTTTCCACCGTTTCCGCCACGCGTGCTGCGCCATCGCGATCGGAGTTGTAGTGGATTGCCACGTCGTAGCCTGCGCGTGCGGCCAGTTGCGCCGTGGCGGCGCCGATTCCGGCGCTGGCACCGGTGATAAGGACAGTGGGTCGGGTCATCTGAGCGGCTCACGGGTTTGGGTGAACTGAAGGCCTCACCGTG
>JABDPP010000195.1 GCA_013042765.1 Litoreibacter sp. | reverse complement strand
ATGGGCTGTTTCTGGGGCGTTGAGCGCATGTTCTGGAAGCTCAGTGGCGTTCACCTGACAATGGTTGGTTACGCGGGCGGGTTCACGCCCAACGCCACCTATGAGGAGGTCTGCAGCGGCCAGACCGGACATAATGAAGTGGTGCGGGTGGTCTATGATCCGGCGGTCATCTCCTACGAGGCGCTCCTGCAGGTGTTCTGGGAAGGGCACGATCCGACCCAAGGCATGCGGCAAGGGAACGATCTGGGGACCCAGTATCGTAGCGGGATCTACACCTATTCGGACGCTCAGAAAGCGGCTGCTGAAGACAGCAAGCGGATGTTCCAGGAACGTCTCTCCGGCTCCGGGTATGGCGCTATCACCACGGAGATCGTGGAGGCTCCCGAATTCTATTTCGCTGAAGATTATCACCAGCAATATCTGGAAAAGAACCCGCGCGGCTATTGCGGCATCGGCGGTACAGGCGTGACCTGCCCGATCGGAACCGGCGCCTGAGGCGGTCTTGGTCGTAGTGCCGGTCTCGGGTTTTGACCTAAGCTTGACGTGAGCCGGTGTGGGGCCTAACCCCGGACCGGCAGACGTACTGGAACCAGAAACATGCCGACATATACCGCCCTGACGACGCTCGAAGGCGAAAGCCCTGCCCAAGCCCTGGGTCTGGCGCTTGAAGCCCTCAACCCGGAACCCACAGGCGTAGGAGTTTTTGAGGTCGAGGATGGTTCGGGCCTTTGGGAGGTCGGCGGATATTTTCTCGAGTCCCCGGATGAGATCGCCCTGAGCCTTCTGGCCGCCGCTCATGCCGCGAAACCCTTTGTCGTGTCGGAAGTGCCGGATCGCGACTGGGTGGCGCATGTCCGGCGCGAGCTTGCGCCGGTGGAGGCGGGACGTTTCTTTGTCTACGGCGGCCATGATGCGGACAAGGTCCCCGGGGAAGGCCGTATTCCTCTGCTCATCGAGGCGGCAATGGCCTTTGGAACCGGACATCACGGAACGACCCAAGGCTGCCTGTTGGCGCTTGAGGACATGATTGCGGCGGGGACAGAGGCTAAAAACGTGGTTGATATCGGGTGCGGAACCGCAGTTCTGGCCATGGCCGCGGCAGCTGTCTGGAAACGACCCGTTCTGGCGTCTGACATCGATCCGGTCGCGGTCGAGGTGGCGCAGGTCAATGTCGTGGCCAATCACCTTAGCAATCTTGTCACCTGCCTTGAGGCGACGGGCTTCGACGATCCACGCCTGGCGGAAAAGGCCCCGTTTGATCTTGTTTTTGCCAATATCCTGAAAGGTCCGCTGATCGATCTGGCGCCGGACATGGCGCGTCATATCGCTCCGGGCGGTACCGCGATCCTGTCGGGTCTTCTGGTCGGGCAGGCCGACGAGGTTTGCAGCGTTTATGAGCAGAACGGCTTTGAACTGTCGCAAAGACGCGACATCGGCGAGTGGACTGCTCTCAGAATGCGGAAAACTTAGCTTATCTGTAGGTCACAGGCGTGATTTCTGGTAAAAATGTCTTCAGTAAAGAACGTGAGGCACGTTTTGGCAGATATTAACAAGGAACGCTTTGTCGAGCGGGTCAAAGCAATTAATACCAAATCCCAGCCCGGAAAACGCGTCGAAAGACGGGTTAGTGAAGACGGGCTCGTCGTTGACGTGGTCAAGACAGATCGCCGTGGCCTGATCCCTTACAAAAGCATCCTTTTGCTGGTGTTACTGGCGATCCTGACCAAGGGTTTTCTCTTCGCCCGATTGGGGGAGGAAGAATACCTCAAACGGATCGATTCACTGAAGCAGGGTGAGGCGATCGAAGTCTCAGCGGCATTCCTGCTGGACGCAGATCCGGCAACCCGGGCTGTCGCTTGGCTCGTGGGACTTGTACTGCCCTAGATTGCCGGTCTCGCAATGGCGGATTTCGAATTTTGGATATGAAAAGAAAAAAGCCACGTCTGGTGACGTGGCTTTTTCAGATTTCGCGATGGTCGCGCGCTTTACATTTCGGCGACGTCACCGCGGCTCAGTCCGATATCTTCCAGCTCACGCGTGCTCAGTGTGGAGAGCGCATTGCGGGTGACGCGGCGGTCGTTCCATTCAACGATCCTTCCGACCGTGTTTACGAACAGAGCGTAAGTGTGCGCGCCGAGGCGGACACTGTCGTTGAGGGGGCGGGTGGTTTCAAAAGCAGCCATCTGACTCGTCCTTTTCCTAGAGTAACTGTGGTGTGGAGTTTGTTGTCTTCTTGACTGCATCTAGGCCTCAACTCTCCGACTCACAACATCAATTTTAGCATGTCACATATGCACTTTTTGCATGGGTCAAAAACGACATTAACCATTTGTAAAAAAAAGAAAAAACGACATCTGAGCGTGTCGTATTCAGGATAATTCTTGACGAATTTTGACCTCAATCCACAGGCGAGGTCGCCGGTGAGCAAGTCGAGGTCGCAAACAGGTTTTCTTGGCAAATGTTCGTGTTTCGTGCTAGTCGGAGTGAAAGAATAAAAAAAGCGGAGCAGGGATGCGGATTTTGGGGATTGATCCCGGGTTGAGAAACCTTGGATGGGGCGTGATCGACGCTGAGGGCTCGCGACTCACCCATGTCGGGAACGGTGTTTGCCGCTCAGACGGCACGGACCTCGGGCAGCGCCTGCTCAGCCTGCATCAGCAACTCACCAGAGTCTTGGAGGCTCATGTCCCGGACACGGCGGCGGTCGAGCAGACCTTCGTCAACAAGGATGGTGCGGGAACGCTGAAACTTGGGCAGGCGCGGGGCATCGCGATGCTGGTGCCGGCGCAGGCAGGTCTGACAATCGGTGAATATGCGCCTAACGCGATCAAGAAGACCGTGGTTGGCGTCGGGCACGCCGACAAGCGGCAAGTGGATCACATGGTGCGCATGCAACTGCCGGGTGCGCAGATCGCGGGGCCGGATGCCGCTGATGCGCTGGCCATTGCGATCTGCCACGCGTTTCATGCGCGGGCTGGAAACACCTTGGAACTAGCTTTGAGGCGGGCGGGCGCATGATCGGGAAACTCGCCGGACGGCTCGACTACAAGACTGCCGATTATGTGCTGATAGATGTCGGTGGCGTGGGATACGTGGTCTATTGCTCGGAACGCACGATGGCGAGCCTGCCGGGACCAGGCGAGGTCGTCGCCCTCTATACCGATCTCTTGGTACGTGAGGACATTTTGCAGCTTTTCGGTTTCGTCACTCTTGTGGAAAAGGAGTGGCACCGGCTTTTGATGAGCGTTCAGGGGGTTGGTGCGAAAGCCTCCATGGCCATTCTGGGTGCATTGGGCGCTGATGGCGTCAGCCGGGCAATCGCGCTGGGCGACTGGAATGCCGTCAAGGCGGCCAAAGGGATTGGCCCAAAGATCGCGCAGCGCATCGTGCTGGACCTGAAAGATAAAGCACCCGGTGTCATGGCGATGGGCGGCGATTTGAATGCGGGTCTCGGGGCGGCGCCGGCCATGGTCGATGTTATTGAGCCATCCTCTCCGGCAGCCACGCAATCTACCAGTTCTGCGCAGGCAGAGGCCTTGTCGGCGCTGGTAAATCTGGGCTACGCCCACGGCGATGCGGCTGGTGCGGTCGCGACCGCTGCGGGTGACCTGGACGCGCCTGAGACGCCTGCACTCATCCGCACAGCCCTGAAACTGCTGGCTCCGAAGGACCGCTAGATGAACGATCCCGATCCCACTCTGCGACCGGAACGGCGGCCCGAAGATGCCGATCGCGCATTGCGGCCACAGGGTCTGGCTGAATTCATCGGTCAGGCTGAGGCGCGCGCGAACCTCCGAGTGTTCATCGACAGTGCTCGTCAGCGCGGCGAAGCGATGGATCACACGTTGTTTCACGGCCCTCCCGGTCTTGGAAAGACGACGCTCGCCCAGATCATGGCGCGCGAGCTGGGCGTCAATTTTCGAATGACCTCCGGACCAGTGCTTGCCAAGGCTGGCGATCTCGCGGCGATCCTGACAAATCTCGAGGAGCGGGACGTATTGTTCATCGATGAGATTCACCGTCTCAACCCGGTTGTGGAGGAGGTGCTGTACCCTGCGCTGGAGGATTTCGAACTGGATCTGGTGATCGGGGAAGGCCCGGCCGCACGCACGGTGCGGATTGAGCTGCAGCCCTTTACGCTTGTGGGCGCGACCACGCGGCTGGGTCTTCTGACAACGCCTCTGCGTGACAGGTTCGGGATTCCGACAAGGTTGCAGTTCTACACGGTGGACGAGTTGCACGAGATCGTAACCCGCGGGGCGAGGCTGCTTGGCATTCCTACAGAACCGGATGGCGCGCGCGAAATCGCCAAGCGTGCCCGCGGCACACCGCGGATTGCGGGTCGTCTCTTGCGGCGGGTCGTGGATTTTGCCGTGGTGGAAGGCGATGGGCGGATCACGCGCAAACTTGCCGATGACGCGCTGACGCGGCTCGGTGTAGATCACCTCGGGCTGGATGGTGCGGATCGTCGCTACCTAGGCCTGATCGCGGAGAATTATGCCGGAGGACCTGTCGGGATCGAGACACTCTCCGCGGCCCTCTCGGAAAGCCGCGATGCACTTGAGGAAGTCATAGAGCCGTTCTTGCTGCAGCAGGGCCTGATTCAGCGGACGCCGCGGGGCCGGATGCTTGCAGCCAAGGCGTGGCAGCACCTTGGGCTGGATGCACCTTCGCAACCCGGACAGGGCAGCCTGTTCGAGGGTTGATCCCATCTGCCCGCGACTTGTCGCCGGATCGTAGCATTGTTATCGGGGCGCCATGGAACCTAAAGA
>JABDPP010000186.1 GCA_013042765.1 Litoreibacter sp. | reverse complement strand
TGTAGGGCAGGGCGGGTGTGGGTGCGGTGACGCCGATTTCCCTGAGATCCGCGGCGAAGCTGTCCCAGCGTCGGATCATCGCCCAGCTGACCGCGTCAATCGCGGCGATATCTGCGATGCCGCTCGCCACGGCCTGCGCGGAGGTCCGGTGCGCCCCCGTCTGGGTAACGTCCGTAAACCGAAATCCCGTGTCCTCGGCATGGGATTGCGGAGCGGCCCATCCGCTTTGCGACAGGGCGTCATTATAGGCCAGCCGCGCTCTGGCGAAGTCCTCGAAACCGCCTCGTGGATCACTCTTACGGGCAATCAGAACGCTGTAATAATGTCCGGGTGGGCAATCCGGCAGATCGTACACAGGCGTTGCCACGAGCCTTGTCTTTCCATGCAACCGGGTTCGGTAGGGGTAGCCGCAGGTTTGCGACAGGAGAAGCTCCGGGTTCTCCCAGTCCTGCCAGTGGTCCGCAGTTCGGCTCAGTTCCTCGGGGGAGGCGAGTCCCGGCTCCAGCTGGTTGCGGATCAGTTGCCAGAACCTGTCGTTTGACGCCCGTGTCTCGGGGCGGTCATACATCGGCAGGGAGGCGATCATCATTTCAGCCCATACGGGCGACGACCCGCTGGCGGGCAAGGGCGGAGTCGCGATCATTGATCCCCAGAAGCGGCGCCACCAATCGCAGGATGCCATCTTCCTCGTGATCGCGGTTCCCGTCTGCCAGAACCAATTCCCAAAGCGCTTCGACCACTTCTTCGCGATCCTCGTGAGACACCGCGTCTTTGATGGCGCGGGTAAAGCGTACGGTGTCGGGCGCTTCAGCCTCGAGAACCTCGGCGTCCGTGCGCATGGCGTCCGCCTCCGCTGCGGACAAGTCGAAGTGACTGGCCAGAATTCGTGTGATGTGCTCGGCCTCAATGGCGGAGTAATCGCCGTCTGAGCGCGCTATCCGCACCAAGAGCGCTCCAAGCGCCAGTTTTACGTCCGTGCCGTCGATCGGCGCGGGGCGTTCCGCCGTGAGGCGTTTTAGGAATTCACCAAACATGGATCACATATATGAAGCGGGGGAGCAGGCTGCCAAGCCCCTCAACCGTCATAGCCTTCAACAATCATCAAATCACCGGTGGAGGCCGGATCGCGGAACGCCTTCGCAGCCTTGTATTCCGGGCTTTCGTAACAGGCGATCGCGGTTTCGAGATCCTTGAACTCGATCACCACGCTGCGCGGTCTTGCTTCCCCCTCGCGGACTTGCTGCGCGCCGCCTCGGATCAGAAATCTGGCGCCAAACTTCTCGAACGCAACAGCGTTGGCCTCGCGGTAGCTCTGGTAGGCCTCCGGGTCGTGCACGTCGACATGGGCAATCCAGTATCCTTTGGGCATTTCGGTCTCCGATCAAACCAGACGTGAGTTGTCTTTTGCCGCACGGATGAAATCCGCAAAGAGCGGGTGCGGCGCGAAGGGCTTCGATTTCAACTCGGGGTGGAACTGGACACCGATAAACCACGGGTGATCCTTCCATTCCACGATTTCCGGCAAACGGCCATCGGGCGACATCCCGGAGAACACAAGCCCCTGTTCTTCGAGTTTCTCGCGATACTTAATGTCGACCTCGTAGCGGTGGCGGTGACGCTCTTCGATGTTGCAGGAGCCATAGATTTCCGCCACTTTCGAGTCTTTGGTCAGCGTCGCGTCGTAGGCCCCAAGCCGCATCGTGCCGCCCTTATCATCGCTTTCCTTGCGCTTGACCTTGTGGTTGCCCTGGATCCACTCTTTCAAGTGGTAAACAACTGGCGTAAAACGTTTTTCGCCGGCTTCATGGTCGAATTCTTCGGACCCGGCGTCGGTCAGCCCGGCCTTGTTTCTTGCCGCTTCGATCACCGCCATCTGCATGCCGAGGCAAATCCCGAGATAGGGAATGCCGCGTTCGCGGGCAAATTGCGCGGCCTTGATCTTGCCCTCGGTTCCCCGCTCGCCGAAGCCGCCGGGCACAAGGATGGCGTGAAAGCCTTGCAGACGCGGAGCCACGTCCTCGCTGTCGAAAATCTCCGCTTCGACCCATTCGACCTTGACCTTGACCCGGTTGGCCATGCCGCCATGGGTCAACGCCTCTGCGATTGACTTATAGGCATCCTCGAGCTGGGTGTATTTGCCAACGATCGCGACTTTCACCTCGCCTTCCGGGTTGAAAATCCGATCGGCTACATCTTCCCAGACCGACAGGTCCGGTTTCGGCGCGGGCGAGATCTGGAACGCGTCCAGAACGGCCTGGTCGAGACCCTGCTGATGATAGGCAAGCGGTGCTTCGTAGATGGATTTCAGATCATAGGCCGCGATCACGTTTTCGGTGCGTACGTTACAGAACAGGCCGATCTTGGCACGCTCCTTGTCGGGGATCGGTTGCTCGGACCGGCACACCAGCACATCCGGCGCGATGCCGATCGAACGCAATTCCTTGACGGAGTGCTGCGTGGGTTTGGTTTTCAGCTCTCCACTGGCCGCCAGATAGGGCAGCAGGGTTAGGTGCATAAAGATGCACTGGCCGCGGGGTTTGTCCTGACTGAACTGACGGATGGCCTCGAAAAACGGCAGGCCTTCGATGTCGCCCACCGTGCCGCCGATCTCGCACAGCATGAAATCGACCTCATCCTCGCCGATGCTGATGAAATCCTTTATCTCGTTGGTCACATGCGGAATGACCTGGATCGTTTTGCCGAGGTAGTCGCCGCGGCGCTCCTTCTCGAGAACGGTGGAATAAACCCGGCCGGAACTGATCGAATCGCTGTTGCGCGCCGCGACGCCGGTGAACCGCTCGTAGTGGCCCAGGTCGAGGTCCGTTTCGGCGCCGTCATCGGTGACAAACACCTCGCCATGCTCGAACGGGCTCATCGTCCCCGGATCGACGTTCAGGTAGGGGTCGAGTTTTCTCAGCCGCACCGAATAGCCACGGGCCTGCAGCAACGCCCCAAGTGCCGCCGAGGCCAGTCCCTTCCCAAGTGAGGAAACCACGCCGCCGGTGATAAAAATAAATCTTGCCATTCTTGCGCGTGAGCCCCGTGTTATCGCCTGTATTGGTGGTGATTCAGGGCAGCAAAACGCCCTTGTCCACGGGATTTAAGATATAGAAGATTCGCCGGCATCCCGCAACTGCCCGCGCAACATAATGTGCGCAGTGATGCGCAAAGTCCTAGAATTAGTGGCGATTTTCGGGCTGTTTGCGGTCTTCCGGTCCGGGGATCACTCGTCGACCCGCGGCGGTGTCAGCGGCGCGTCAGAGGCCGGAGGTGGCAACAAGGCATCGGCTGCCGGAACTTCGATCGCGGGCGGCGTCAGGTCGGTGCTGTCGAGCACGGAACCGCTTGATGCGTTCTGTGCGGCCAGTACCGTCAGGGTGATCGACGTGATGACAAAAGCGATGCCAAAGGCCCAGGTTAGCTTGCCCAGTGCCGAGATTGCAGGCCGGCCGGACATAGCGCCCCCGCCCCCGCCACCGATCCCCAGGCCGCCGCCTTCCGAGCGCTGGATCAACACGATACCGATCAGGCATAGCGCGATGATCAGGTGGATGGTCAGAACGATGTTTTCCATGTGCTCGATGGCCTTTGCGAAGATGTAGTGCGCTATCTAGCCACGCACCCGCTTGCATGCAACCCGGGATTTCCGCTTTCCCCGCCCCTGTGGCCTCGCTATACGGGCGCTGGTTTTCTGACATGCGGAAGGATCAGCATTATGGCCAATGTCGTTGTGGTCGGCGCCCAGTGGGGTGACGAAGGGAAAGGCAAGATTGTTGACTGGCTCTCCGAGCGTGCCGATGTGATCGCGCGCTTCCAGGGCGGGCATAACGCCGGGCACACGCTGGTGATCGATGGCGAGGTTTACAAGCTGCATGCGCTGCCCTCGGGCGTGGTGCGCGGCGGTAAGCTTTCGGTGATCGGCAACGGTGTCGTGCTGGATCCCTGGAACCTGCTCAAAGAGATCGAGACGATCCGCGCACAAGGTGTCGAGATTACGCCCGACACCCTGATGATCGCGGAGAATACACCGCTCATTCTGCCCTTCCACGGAGAGCTGGATCGCGCCCGTGAGGGCCAGATATCGGTCGCCAAGATCGGCACCACCGGACGCGGTATCGGTCCGGCGTATGAGGACAAGGTCGGCCGCCGGGTGATCCGGGTGGCGGATCTGGCCGATGACGCCACGCTTGAACTTCGCGTTGATCGCGCGCTGATCCACCACAACGCCCTGCGCAAGGGGCTTGGCTTGGAGGAAATCGACCGCGACGCACTGATCGCGCAACTCAGAGAGATTGCCCCTGAAATCCTGCAATACGCTGGCCCTGTCTGGAAGGTGATGAACGAAAAGCGCAAGGCTGGTCACCGCATTCTGTTCGAAGGCGCCCAGGGCGCGCTTCTGGATATAGACTTCGGCACCTATCCTTACGTGACATCCTCAAACGTCATTGCCGGCCAGGCGGCCACGGGCGTCGGCATTGGCCCCGGAGCGATCGATTTCGTTCTCGGCATCGTCAAAGCCTACACTACCCGCGTCGGCGAAGGCCCGTTCCCGACCGAGCTTGATGATGATGATGGGCAGCGTCTCGGCGAACGCGGACACGAGTTTGGAACCACCACTGGCAGAAAGCGCCGCTGCGGCTGGTTCGATGCGGTTCTGGTTCGCCAGACCTGCGCAACCTCGGGTGTGTCCGGGATCGCTTTGACAAAACTCGACGTGCTGGACGGGTTCGAAACCCTCAAGATCTGCGTCGGCTATGAGCTTGATGGAACGCGGCTCGATTACCTGCCCACGGCCGCCGATCAGCAGGCTCGCTGCACCCCGATCTACGAGGAGATGCCGGGCTGGTCGGAAAGCACCGAAGGCGCGCGCAGCTGGGCGGATCTGCCTGCCGAGGCGATCAAATACGTTCGCCGTGTCGAGGAATTGATCGAGTGCCCCGTCGCCCTACTTTCAACATCACCGGAGCGGGATGACACGATCCTCGTGACGGACCCGTTTGCGGATTGAGGAACGAACGATGGCATTGAGCTACAAGACAAGGCGCCGCCTGTCGCTGCTGATCCTCGTGGTGGGATTGCCAGTTTACATCGTCGTTGCGGTGTCGCTGGTTAACCTGTTGGAGCGCCCAAGCATGCTGGTCGAATTGCTGATCTATGTCGGCCTCGGGATCTTGTGGGTGTTCCCGCTGAAAGCCGTGTTCAAGGGCGTGGGTCAGGCCGACCCCGACGCCCCACGGGACGACGAAGACTGACCGATCCTGTAGTCGTACCGGATTGCCATCTGTAGACGGCGGTCTCTTTTTCTTTGAAAACCAAAGCCCGGAAACACAAAACGGGGCGAGCTTTCGCTCACCCCGTCCGGTGGTTGGCATGCCCGTCCGGATTACTCTCCGGCGATGCGGGCCTCGGGTGTGAAACGCGAGGTCTTCGCGATCACGAATGTGCCGTCCTTAGTTTTGACCAGCTTGCCTTCACGCAAGAGAGAACCAAATGACCGCAGGTTGTTTTCGCGGGAGAAGTTCTCCGTCCCGAAAACACTTGAGACCCGGCGCATCAGCATTGGACGCGTGAAGCTGTCACGACCCTCGATATAGGTCATGTGAGCTGCAGTCGCCTCGAGGATATCGGGCAGGTCTGTCGCGCCCACGCTCTCGGCGTAATCTGCAAGGCTCATAGCGTCCTCGGCTGCGATTTCGTCCTCGGCTTCCTCCTCGAACTCCTCCTGAACCGCAAGACTTCCGGTCTGGATGCGGCGCGGCAGGACGCCTCCTTGAGGTTCTTGCGTGCCAGACGCGCTGTCTTCTGCCCCATCGATGCGCTGTTCACTGACCAAAATCAGTGGTGACGGCTGATCGGTGATCAGGGCGGGCCGATCTGTGCGGCTTCCCTCCGGCTTTGGGCGCGCGCGCCCTGGACGAACGACGCGAGCCAAATCTTCGCGATACTGGTCCATCTCGCGCTCTTCCTCGGCAGCTGCGGCTTCGGCAATGGAAGCATCCGCCTTGGTCGCGGCCACGGCGGCCTTGAGGTGCGCGATGGAGGCGCGGCGGACCGAGCTTTCCTCGTCCTCTTCAAGGCGTGTGCTGGTGGCGTCCATCAGACGTGACAGAGCAGATTCTTCGTCCTCGAGTGGCTGCTTCGAACGACGCTCCAGTCGGGCTTGGCGGGCATCTTCGGCCTCGGCCTGAGCGGATTGCTCAAGCAGGCTTTGAATACCTTCCATTTCCATCGGATCGGCTTCGTCTTCTTCCTGAACGTCGCTGTCTTCGACGGGCTCGAAGCTCTCCTCGTAGCCGATCACGTCATCCTCATCGGAGGCCTGAATGTCGTCCTCTTCAGACTCCGAGGTGTCCGCTTCCTCTTCGAAAAAAGCCGTTTCTGCCTCGTCTTCAGCGACATCGTCGTCCATGCCGATTTCGCGGGCGAGGGCGGCTTCGACGTCTTCGGGGAGGTCGTCCTCTTCCTCATGGGCTGCGCTGCGGATTGCATCGCGGGAGATCTGCTGAACGATAACGCGAGGCTTGATGCGCTCACCTGAGTCCTCGTCCTCATCGTCGGCGTCGTCTGCGGCGACGAAAGCCTCATCGGCCTGATCCCCGTCTTCCGACACAGGTTCTTCCGAGGTGGCCTCCGGCTCATCTTCGCCGAAAGCCGCATCCACGAAGTCGGGCTCTTCCTCGGCGTAATCTGATCCGATGAAGTCCGGCGCCGCGAAAGCCTCCTCACTGAAATCGGCCGAATAGCCTGTCTCGTCCTCTTCCGCATATTCGGAAGTTTCGTCTTCGGCAGGCTGAACGGCAGCCTCGGGCTCAAGATAGAGCGGAGCGTCAAAGCCGGTGCTCTCCTCCTCGGCCTCATCTTCCGTAGTGAACGCGGCTTCTTCAGCCTCAGCTTCGTCCTCAGCGGTCTCGACTTCTTCGATCTCGGCTACTTCCGATTCAGCTTCGAAAGCCTCAGTTTCATCGGCCTCAACTTCGTCAACCTCTTCGGTTTCCGTCTCAGCTTCTGCGACAGCCTCAGCGTCGTCCTCGGCTTCCGCCACTTCAAAACCCTCGGGAGCCTCGAAGGACATGTCCTCTTCGGAGGGCAGTTCTTCTTCCTCGTACTCCTCGGAAAGCTCCGCAGAAATCTCTTCCTCGGGTGCGTCCTCGGCATGCTCCTCAGCGTCTTCTCCGACGGCGGCGTGCTCTTCAGCCTCGTCCGCGACGTCCTCGACGATATCTTCCGCGCTATCTTCTTCCGGCGCGTCCTCTATCTCAGGCATCTCGGGGGCTGCGTATTCAGCATAGTCTGAGAAACCCGAAGCCTCGTCTGCCGGCGCGGGCTCGTAGTCGTCTGAGATGGTCGCGAAGGCGTCTTCCTGCTGATCCTCGTCAAAGGCCAGATCTGATACAGCTTCACTGGCCACGGCTGCGCGGATCCGCTTCAGCTTTTCGGCGACTGACCCCTCGACAGCAGCGCTTTCGACAACCGGGGTTTCAACCTGGGCCTCTGGCATCGCCGGAGCGACGTTCGAAACAGCGATATCCTGCTCTTCCTCATAGGCGGGCGCGGGGCGCACTTCCGGGGCCTCAACCTGAACCGGTGCCTCTGCGGTATCCGCTTGGCGCAGGATAAGACTGTTGTCCGTTACCTCTGCGTTCACCTTCTGCTGAATCGTCTGTTCAGCAATCCTATGAAGCATGTCTGCATCGGGCTGCGGAGGCTCCGCACCAAAGAACCGGTCGCCTGCTGCGAGGTCGCGGAAATACTCCGCAATTGCCCGCATTGTGGAAAACGGATCATCGAACCCTTCAAGGGTGCATGAAAAAGTCCCATATGAGACCGTAAGAATTTTGCTATCACCAACCACGGTAAGCTCTCTTTCTCCCCAACCCGTCGAGGAAAGTATCATTGCGTTCGAACATTCCCCAAACGAAAATTGTCAATTCCAGCAGAATAATCGGAAGGAATTCTAGGGATTATGTCCAAAAGGAGCATTAATACCGAAATGTGTCCTCCTGTTGTCCGCACCCGCACATTTTTGACACTTTTGGGTGGGGGTCCGACACATTTAAGTCATATAAAACAGTCGCTTAAGATCGCTCCGATTCTTGTGGCAGCCGACAGCGGTGCCGATTCGGCGCTCAGGGCGGGTCATATGCCCGCTGCCGTGATCGGTGATATGGACTCGATCTCGGAAGAGAGTCGCGCTGCCATCGATCCGGACATCTTCCATCACATCGATGACCAGCACAGCACCGATTTCGAAAAATGCCTGACCCGCATCGAGGCCCCTCTGATCCTCGCGCATGGCTTCTCCGGCGGGTTGCTCGATCACCAGCTCGCCGCGTGCAATGCGCTGGTGCGTCATCCGACGCAAAATTGCATTCTCATGGGCCGGGAGGACATCTGCTTTCTCGCCCCGCTCGAGTTCGACATCGATCTGCCCCACGGAACGCGCTTTTCGCTTTTTCCGATGGGGGAGGTGCAGGGGATCAGCGAAGGCTTGCTCTACCCCATTGAGGAGGTCGACATGTCGCCCGGCCATCTGATCGGGACATCCAACACCGTGACCCGTCCGGTCCGGCTCAAATTTTCCAGCCGGCATATGCTGGTGCTGCTGCCGCGCACGCAGCTGCAGCGGGCCCTGCAGGCGCTTGGAAAAACTTGATGCGTTTTGGCACTCGCACCATGTGCTCAAAAAGCCTATAGAACCCGGGAAATAGAGGAGTGAGCCGATGACGTCCGACCTGTCCCCGATCGATACCGCCAAATACGCGGCTGCCCGACGTGCCGTCGATTTTGTGGAAGACGGTATGCGTGTCGGTCTGGGCACCGGCTCGACCGCGGAATGGATGGTCAAATGCCTCGGCGAACGGGTGCGCAACGAGGGGCTGCGGATCACCGGGGTCGCGACCTCCAAACGCACGGCGAAGCTGGCCGAGGAGGTCGGCATCAAGGTCGTGTCCCTCGATGAGGCGAAGTGGTTGAACCTGACCATCGACGGCGCAGATGAATATGATCACGACCTGAACCTGATCAAGGGCGGCGGCGGCGCCCACCTGATCGAGAAGATCGTGGCCACCGCTTCAGACCAGATGATCGTGATCGCGGACCTCTCCAAGCAGGTCGATACGCTTGGCGCCTTCCCCTTGCCGGTGGAGGTCATTCCCTTCGGTTGGCAGACCACCAAATCCCTGATCGAGGAGACATTGGTCAATCTCGATGTCATGGGACGCACCGTCACGCGGCGGATGGCCGATGGTGAGCCGTTCGTCTCGGACGAAGGGAATTTCATCCTTGATCTCGATCTCAAGCGGATCGGCGATGCGCGACAGACCAGCCTGGTGCTTAACCAGATCCCGGGCGTGGTGGAAAACGGCCTCTTCATCGACATCTGCGATATCGTTGTGATCGGGGCCGGTGACGGCTCTGTCGAGCTGCGTGACCTGAGCCGGGGCACGATTGACCATGAGCCGGCGCGTGAGGGTGGCGAAGAAAACATGTTTGTCGAGATCGACGACTGAGCGCGCAAGGGTATCCCATGGCATTTGACTACGATCTTTTCGTGATTGGCGGCGGCTCGGGCGGCGTCCGGGCGGCGCGGGTTGCGGCAGTGCAAGGTGCGAAGGTCGCCCTGGCCGAGGAAAACCGCATGGGTGGGACCTGCGTGATCCGCGGTTGCGTTCCGAAAAAGCTGATGGTTTTCGCATCGAGCTACCG
>JABDPP010000183.1 GCA_013042765.1 Litoreibacter sp. | reverse complement strand
TGTAGGTAACCGGCGGGCGATGGTTGCGCCGCTCGATCATCGTAAAGAGCAAGTCGGCGTAGGTATCGCCCTGCGGTGCGTGCAGAACATAATGGAGGCCGGTCATCCCGGTGGCCACGCGCATGGCGCCTACATGGGGCGGGCCCTCATATGTCCAGACCGTCAGCTTCATTCAGCAGCCCCCTGCATCAGGAGCGACTTGCGCCGAAGGGGTCGGGAGAACAGACCTGCCAGATCGCCGGCCTGTTCGTAAAAATGGACCGGCGTAAAGACCAGTTCGATTGCCCATTTGGTCGACAGGCCCTCCGCCTCCAGAGGATTGGCGAGGCCGAGGCCGCAGACCGTGAGATCCGGACGGGCCTCCCGGCAACGGTCCAGTTGTTTGTCGACATCCTGACCTTCTGAGACGGTTCCGACCTGAAGCAACTCCATGTCTGGCCCGACGACGCCTTTGTGAATGTAGGGCGCTCCAACCTCGATCGCTGTCATGCCGCACTCACGGGTGAGGAACCGGGCCAGCGGTAGTTCGAGCTGGCTGTCGGGGAAGAAGAAGATCGACTTTCCATTGAGACCTATCGCCTGTGCCGAAACCGCCTTGCGGGCCCGGGCGCGCGGCGCTGCGGTCACCCTCTCAAACTCCTCTTCCGTGACGCCGAACTCATCGGCAACCGCACGAAGCCAAAGGGTAGTTCCCTCCTCGCCGAACGGGAAAGGCGCGGGAATATGCGTGGCCCCCCGCCGGGTGAGTGCGGCGGTCGTTTCGCCCAGAAACGGCTGTAGCAGCGCGAATTTCGTGTTCGGGCCAACTGCTGGCAGGGCATCGGCGCGATCGGCCGGCAGAACGCTGAGATCTGAAATACCCATGTCGCGAAGGAGCGACAGCGCCTGATCCTCGACGACATCAGGTAGCGCGCCGACAAGCAGGAGGTTTGCCGCATCGGTCTCGGGAAGAACCGGAACCATTGCTTCAAGGCAGGCGTCTTCGCCCTGCGTGAAAGTGGTCTCAATCCCGGAGCCGGAGTAGTTGAGAACGCGAACATGCGGTGCATGGATCTGGCTCAACCGCTCGGCGGCACGCGAAAGGTCGATCTTGATCACCTCGGATGGGCAAGATCCAACGAGGAACAATTGCTTGATGTCAGGGCGTCGCTCCAGAAGCCGCGCCACTTCCCGGTCCAACTCGTCATGGGCATCCGCGAGACCTGCAAGGTCCTTCTCCTCAAGGATCGCTGTGCCAAACCTCGGTTCAGCAAAGATCATCACGCCTGCAGCGGACTGGAGAAGATGCGCACAGGTCCGAGATCCAACCACAAGGAAGAAGGCATCCTGCATCTTTCGGTGCAGCCAGATGATTCCCGTGAGACCGCAGAAAACCTCGCGCTGGCCGCGTTCCTTCAGGATCGGCGCATCGAGGCAGCTTCCACTCTCAATCCGGCTGTTCTGGTTCATGGGACCGCCCTCATTTGAAGCCGGGCCGCCCGGAGTTTCAGCAGGAATTGGGCCGCGTTAATCACGTAAGCGGCGTAAGCGGCGAGCGCGATGTAAATCTGGATTGACGGGGAGAGACCAGAAAACAGCGCCAGGAGATAAGCGGTGTGAAGAGCGATAACGACGAAGCTGAACACATCCTCCCAGAAGAATGCGGGGGCCAGAAGATATTGACCAAAAACGACTTTTTCCCAGATCGCACCAGTGATCATGATGATGTAAAGAAAAGCGGTCTTGATCAGAATGGAGGCCGTTGCGGCCTCGTAGCCAGCTCCTGTCGCCATGTAGCGAATGACCAGCACAAGCGAGATTGCGAAGGCCACGAACTGTAGAGGCGCCAACACCCCCTGCACGACTGTCCAGGGTGTCGCGTCGCGGCGCGCGCGCTCTTCAGCCGTGTAAAGCTGAGCGTTTGGAACGCTATCTCCGATGACGCAAACCTCCTGCGATTCCCCGTTTGCAGAAATTCCTTGGCCTTCAAGCTACATATTCGGCACTCAAAGTGTCAACTAGAACTTACACTATAGAAGTTATCTTAAGTTGACACTTTGCCTTTGTAGCCGCGTTCAAAACGTGAAACTCGGGGTTTGTTTCATAAAAAATCAATAAGGTGCCCACTCAGGACCACTTTAGTGTCAGATTGAACTTACAGTTGAAACTGTCTATTTCTTTGACATTCGCGAGGTTTTCGGTGATACAACGCTTGAAAGGCTTTGAATTCCGGCACAACGCGCGGTCTCCACCAGCGACCCCCCGGTTTTTGAACTGAACCCTGAATGTACGACCAGTCCGAAAAAGCTGTTCGACGAACAGCAAATGGAACACCAGCGAGGAAAACTTACGAGATCCTGGCTGCGCAAGCGCTGACGAGACTGTCGCCGGGCGCTGGCGAGAGTGCTGATGTCGCCTATAATCGTGATGTTGCGCTGCTGAGCGACGCGGCTCTGCAAGACGATCCGGGTGCACGCCAGAAGATTATCGCCGATATTGTTCTTGGTGGGGCCTCCCCGGCCCGTTTCATCTCGTCCTACGCAAGTGATGCGGCCCGGCACCTCGGCTATCTCTGGGAAACAAATCAAATCAGTTTCGCCGAAGTTACTATCGGTGTGGCTCGGCTTCAGGAAGCCGTACGTCGTATGGC
>JABDPP010000182.1 GCA_013042765.1 Litoreibacter sp. | reverse complement strand
GCCCGAAGGAGTCGTTGGCGGCTGGTACGATGCGGCGAGCTCTGAAGATGGTTTGCGTGTTCTTTCGCCGGCAGCGTGCATATTGTGATTTTCTGTTTGGTTTATAGCAAGAAAACAATGATACACGACCATGCCTTCCGCCTCTCTCAAATCTTTGATCCAATACGCCAGATACCTTCCATTGTGGTCGGTGCTCACTGTTTCACAGTGGCGTTCCTTCGATGCGCGGTCCCGCAATTTGGGAAACACTTTTTCGGCGGTCATGCGTTGGTTTCCTCCTGCGAGAAGCAGATTCGACCGCGAAGCAAGGCGTGTCTTCCCCAACTTGACGAGCCGCGCGCGCGGGGAGCTTGGTCAGGAAATGGGAAGACAGATGGGGCGAACGCTATTCGAAATCTACCACGATGCCGAGTTTCAAACTCAACACCACAAGTTCAAGGTTTCCGGTCCAGGACTAGAAGCCCTGAAAGAGGCGAATGCAGCCGGCAAGGGGGCGATCATCGTTTCCGGACATTTTGGCCAATGGGAGGCAATTCGCGCTGCAATCAAGATGAACGGGCTGGAAAGTGGGGCCATCATTCGCACCCACAGGAACCCCCACTACGCACGGCGAGTGCTTACCGCTATTCAAGCTGGGGGGAAGCCGATTCTGGCGACTGGCCGCGCCGGCACAATGGCCCTTGTACGTCATCTGCGAAGCGGGGGAATAATCTCGATCCTCCTGGACGAAAAACACTCAGAAGGTGTTCGCATTCCGTTTCTTGGTCTTGACGCCCTTACATCTCTTTCTGCGGCTCAACTTGCGCTCAAGTACAACCTGCCCATGATCCCGGCCTATGGTATTCGAGTTGATGACGGGAACGCGTTCCAGGTGATATTCGAAGCCCCTATTGCGCACACTGACACTGTTACCATGACTCGAACTTTCAATGACAGCCTTTCCGCTCGGATCAAGGCAAATCCGGATCAGTGGTATTGGATGCTGAGGCGTTGGGATGGTGCTTGAGTACACCAACTTTCAGTAGCGCAGGTGGAAGAAATCAATAACCGCTCGGTCCCGCATCTCCGTCGTCTGGGAGTGACGCGAGCGACGGCAGATTTGTCCCGCCATGCAGCCATTGAGCGGTTTCAGTCGAGTGTCCGCTTCCAGGGATAGAGCAGTCATCCTAGAGAAAGCCTCGGATGTCTCAGAAGAACCCACAACGGACGTTTCCCAGCGATTCATGATCAGCCAGTTGCCGCTACGAAAGGAACGCGATTCTCGAGCGTTTTTTGTTGGCCCGGCGGGAACCAGATTGACAGAAATCAAAGCGGGCATCCCCGAACTACGGCAGTCAATGTACGTAGACTGGATTGGAGGGCTGGCTGTGAGTTATCTATCCTCGGCAAAGATTGCCATTGCTGCATTGATCGTTGGCGCCGGACCGGCGTTAGCCGATAGCGCGGGCGAAAAAGAATACGTGGTTGCCTGTGCAGGATGTCACGGCGAAAGCGGCATGGGCATGGGGCCGTTTGCAGAACTGCTTAACACCGAAACGCCCAACTTGGTGAACCTCGCCAAAGCGAATGGCGGTGTTTTCCCTTTCGAGACGGTGCTGACCACGATTGATGGCCGTGATGGGGTCAGGGCGCATGGCAGCACGATGCCGATCTGGGGTGAGCGCTTCAAATCCTCGGCGACCAGCCAGCGAGGAGAGACAGCGGACATGGTGGCAAGAGGACGCATCCTGTCCCTAGTCTACTACATCGAGTCAATCCAGAAATAGCCGCTAACTGGCGATTTGAGTTCTGATCGGCGGCTCTGCCCACAAAGCGGCCGATCACATCCTCAGAGCCTGAGTGAATCGGTCAGCTGATCGATTTAAGCCAAAGGTGACGATTCAGGTTAACGCTGAACTGGGCCGTCTCATCGCCGATTTCGATGCTCTAGTCATGCAAAAAGTCTTCTGTAATTCTGAGTGCTAGCGGAAATTAACCGTACAAAATCACCGACAGCCGGATGATCTCGCGACTGTATTTTTGGATGGTGGAAAGAGGTCAGATCAGGCATCCGGAGAGGCTAGGCAGGCCTCTGCCAGCTTCACGAATTAGATTTACCTAACAAGGACCTAACCGCGCGCGATCTCTAGTTCGAAGATGAACCAGTGAGATCGGTTAGAACACCGACGGTCGTGAAGCCGTTCTGTACATATCTGGCGGATCCGAGCTCTTTATCGACGAAGATCCCGTTCTCCTCGTTGCCGGACGACCACAGGTTGTCCTTGCGATCAACCCGGACGATCTGGAGGCCGGGTTCGGTAATCTGCCAGTCCGCAACGAGGTTGAGCCAAGCGTAGCAGCCCGCTCTGTCATTGCTCAGGCTATAGCGAAAGCTCAGCACGGGAACGCCGGAAGAATCGAGCCAGACACCCGTACGAACGTCGTCGAACCAGATGCAATAGCGCTCGGTGCCGGGTTCTGGCTCCGGAACGCTCCCACGTGAGGCCAGAATAGCTCCGCACCAGCGCGGAGCCGTTTCGGGACCGAGCTCCGGCAGATCAACCTCGAGCTTGCGGGCCCAGGATGCGGCCGCAGAAAAAGTGTTTGGACCAATGATCCCGTCGACGCCGCGAGGATTGTGGCCCGACGCGCGGAGTTCCCGCTGCAGGCATTTTACCACAGGGTCCGCCGAGGCGAGAACGGGCATCACCGCGAAAAGCGCGATCGCGAGTAAAAAGCGTAAGTTCACTGTGTCTCCAATACTGCCGTCTCCGGGCTCATCAAAATCCAGCTCAAGATCGGGGATTCACCCCGCCAGGGTTTCTCCACCGCAAACTGCGTCGAAACAATGCTCCGCGCTTTGACCTGTCGCAAATCCGTGCCGCTTTTTGGCCAGGATACAATATTGGCCGCAGAGGGTTCCCCGGATCCTGCCCGGATAAAACGTCATGCAGCATTATCGCTCTCGCGGCTCAAACGAGATCTGTGTGTAGGTCCTCGTGCCTTCCTCATAGCGCGCAACAAGTTCCACTGCCCCGCGTTGCGGTGCCAGCGTCACGCGACACGATTGAGGTAGGCCGGGGAGATCCGTTTGCGGGGTCGCTGTGATCGCAAAGGCCGGAATTCCGTTATAGGTGATCGCGTCACATCTCAGAGCAACAGAAAAGAGTTGTGCATTGCGCCGGGGATCGAAGTCTTTCAGATAGTCTAGAGCCCTGCCCTGATATGTGCGCGGCAGCCAGTCTTCCCAGGTCAGCCCGGCGAAGGCGGCAAAGGGAACAGTGCTCTGACACATCGCCAACAACGCCACGAGACTACCCGCCGGCGCCCGGAGTGCGTTGAGCCGCAGACCGTCAAAATCCAGCGCCAAGACCATCCAGGCGTCGCGGTCTTGGCGGATCGCATAGTTTCCGTTCTCCGTTAGCGCGGTCTCCAGCACGATGGGGCCGCCGCTTCCCAAACGCGCGGCTTCGTTCCCCTGCCCCGAAACTGTCCAGATGCCCCGTCCCGGCAAGATGCCGGCCAGAATTGGGCGGAGGTCCGGGTTTGCCACGGCCGCCACGACCACATCGCCGCGCCCGACGTGACCCGAGGCACACCATTGGGTTGTGAAAAGGGTGTCGTCCGCCCAAGAAAAATAGTTGGCCAGCCGGAAATCCCGCGTTGGCGCACCGGCCGCCTCGCCTTTCTGAGCGTGCAAATGCAGATGCGGCAAGGTCGAGCGGCCCGAGTTTCCGACAAGGCCCAACTGCGTCGCATATCCCACTTTCTGGCCGGGCGCGACGGAGACGGAGTTCTGCATCATGTGTCCGACAAGCACATGGCAGCCCTTGTCGGCTTCAACGATCACGTGGTTGCCCCAGTTGTCAGCAAAATTGGCTGTTCCCAACGGGTTGTCGGGCACGTCGTTGCTCACCCTCACCACCTTACCGAGCACCGGTGAAAAGACTGGTTCGCCCCAAGCCGATGGGCGCAAAGCCTCGTCACCGCCCTTTGGCACGGGGCGTTGAAAATCCAGCGCGTGGCGCCAAGCACCGCGATGTGAAAGCGCGTCGTCGAAGCCCTGCGTTATCTCTACCGGGCCCTGCAGCGGCACCCCCAACAAAGGTGTCCCCGCTGCGCCCCAACGCGCCTCAAGCCAGTCGCGCGCGATGCGACTGTGCTCTGGCTTGGCCGCCCACTCCACAATCCGATCTTCGGGGCGACCAAACGGCGCGGCCGACAGCACAACCAACCCGAAGTAAAGCGTGATCGCGAACGGGATCGGTAGAAAAGACACCGCCGAGTACTGGAAAAGAACTTGCATCAGAGCCGCGATGAGTGCGGCCAGCGCCCCCCCGATGACGGCAAAGAACAGCCCCCTGAGATCGGGAACGAAAAAAACCGCTCCGAGAGCTGCGCCAGATAGAAAAAAATTGTAGGACGTTGCGGCCCAGAGAACCGGCGCGCTTGCCATTACCAAGAGCCACGAAACCGCTGCGCCCGATAACCATCCCGCCATGCCGGCCAACACAAGAGCCGGGGACCACGCCATCAGAACCGTGAAAATCACGATGCCGGACAGGGGCCAGGGTGAAAACAAGAAGACACCGAGCGAGCGCAGAAACGTCTCGCCAAGAGCGAGCGGACCGCCCGTCTGGAAAGAAGGCCACTGGAAGTATTCGAGGGAACGCACCGGTGCGTCCGGGAAAATCGTGAAAAGCGTGAAGGCTATCACGCAATATGGCCAGACGAGCGCGGGCAGTCGGCTCTTCGCCACAAGATCTTTCGCGAGAAATGTGAACAACAGTCCACTCATCACGGTCCCGGCGATCATAATTGCAGTTACAGCCGGCGGTTGGTTCGCAGGCAGGAAAATCCAGCTCCCGGCCAACGCACTCAGAAGAGCATTTGCCCGTTCGGGTAGACTGAACCCAGAGCCCGCGGTCCTGCGCTGTCGCCAGATAGAAAAAAGCTCAATGACGCTCAGCGCCATAACCCCGACCATAGCCAATAAAGGCTGTTGAAACAAAACCAGCCATAGTCCAAGCCCAACCCAAGGTGAATGTGCTAGGCAAATTGCAGCGGCCGGGTTGAGATAAGCCTCCACCAAGAAGGCCCAAGCATCGACAAGGCGCTTGTCGCGGAGGATCTCACCCGCGTTCATCTCACCCGCCGTCTAGATGATCGGGCAGCCGCTCCCGGCTTCCAACGTATTCGATATCCTCACGTTGCCGGATAAGATGAGGCTCACCGGCTTCGTCAATCAAAACCACTGCCGGGCGCAGGTGAATGAACTGCATAGACTGGTCGAAATTATAGGCGCCCACGGGATGCAGCGTGAGGTAGTCACCAACGCTTAGATGCGGCAGATTGATGTTTTCGCGGATTACGTCGATCTCCATGCAAAGATCACCCAGAAGGCGCGTCGGGAAAAGCTGACCCGGCACAGAACGGTGGGGACTGGCGTTGATCGCGAACCAGGCTGCCGTGAACAAAAGGTTCACGCCAGCGTCCAGCACATAGCTCAGCTTCGCCGGCTGGCCGGTCAGGTTCTTTTCCTTCAGGGCGAGGTCGGCTAGCGGAGATCCGGGCCGGTGCAAGTAGGCCGCGCCCTTTGTTGCGACGATCGAGGTGATGAGAAATCCCGCTTCATCCACGAGGTAGCGACCAGATTCGAGGCGAAGAAGCGGTTGTTCGGCTTCCGGAAGCTGACCGAGCTCTGAAGTGATTGCGTCGGCATAGGCGTCTATGGTCGGAATGGTCTTCTCGGTTGGGCCGGGCATACCGTGCAGGAGACTGTTCGACGGAAATCCACCGCCGAGATTCAGGCAGCTGACGAGATGGCCGGTGTCATCGTGAAGCTCCTTTCGAAGGCCCAGCAGAGCTTGGACAGTCAACCGGTAGGCTTCTGGATCAAGAAGATAGGTTCCGATATGACAATGGAGCGTGTGCAGCCTGAGGGCAGGATTGTCGATGATCCGCTGTGCCGCGTGATAAGCTTCCCCGTTGGCAAGGTTGAAGCCAAATTTCGACCAGAGCGGTGCATGGGTGCTGTTGAGCCAGACCCGCACGCCCACGTCATATGTGCCGCCCAGCTCACTGGCAACGCTTTCGATGGTTGCCAGTTCGTCCCAGTTGTCGATCTGGATCAGGGCGCCTTCGCGCAAGGCCCGCTCGATGCTGTCGCGGCGCTTATAGGGACCGTTGAACACAATCTGCTCGCCAGAGTAGCCTAGATGTCGCGCCTTCCCGTATTCGAAGGACGACACGACCTCGGCGCTCCAGCCCTCCTGCTGAAGGATCCGGCATATGGCATCCAGACGGTTCGTCTTAAAGGACCACGCGAAATTGGTATTCGGATATCGCGAGCGAAATGCTTCGCGCATTGTCTGGGCTTGAGAACGCACACGTTTTTCGGAGAACACAAACAGCGGCGTTTCGTACTGTTTTGCCAACTCCTCGACTGTGCGTCCGTCAATAGTTGAAAGAATGCTTCTGAATGTGCCGCGAGAAATCGGGTTCCGTTCGGCCGCGGACTCAATGGGCAAATTTCCAAGCTCATCCGAGATCTCGGGGCCTTTGTAGCTCTCGGTCATTTTGAGGACCCCTCTTCTACGCGCGCTGCTACAGGTCCGCGCGGGTCATCGCCCGTTAGCGGGACAATCATACTGTCGATGCTCATGTCGGCAATCTCCGAGATGTCGGTGACGATGTCTTCGCAGTGGCGAAGGAATATTTTGCCTGGGGGGCAGCGGTTCAACCGCCCTGTTTCTAGACCAAGTGCATTTCGAACGGACCAAGC
>JABDPP010000178.1 GCA_013042765.1 Litoreibacter sp. | reverse complement strand
CCGGTCATCTGAAAGATCTGGAGATCGTCTTTTCGGTAGGCTCCCCGGTGGATTCGTCCCAGATGCCCACAAGCCTCAACCCGCTCGGGAAAATCCCGGCGCTGGTTCTCGAAAACGGCAAGACGCTTTTCGACAGTCGTGTGATCTGCCGGTACCTCGATGAGATGGCGGGCAATCGCTATTATCCCAAGTCGGACCTCTATGACGTGTTGACCCTCGAAGCGCTGGCCGACGGCATCATGGATGCGGCCATTCTGATGATCTATGAGGTGCGCTGCCGCGACGACGGAGAACGCTCTGAGGCATGGGTTGAGGGACAATGGGCCAAGGTTGTCCGTGCGCTCGACCGGCTCGAAGCCGAGGGCGTGACAGGAACGATCAACATGGGCCAGATCGCGCTGGGCTGCGCATTGGGCTACCTTGATTTCCGCCATCAAGACCGCAACTGGCGCGAGAACCGTCCGACCCTGGCCGCCTGGTTCGAAGGATTCTCGAAACGGATGAGCATGGCCGAGACCGTTCCCCACGCATGACCAAGATCTACCGTCTTCCCGCCGGAGCGGATCTCGCGCCCTGCCTCGCGGTCCGGCGCCGTGTGTTCATCGAAGGGCAGAATGTCCCCGAGGCCGAGGAGGTTGACGGGCGCGATGCGGAGTGCATCCATTACCTGGCCGAGGCGGACGGACAACCTGTGGCAACCGCCCGTGTCCTGCCCCTTGACGATGTGGCCAAGATCCAGCGCGTGGCCGTGCTCGAAGCCCTGCGCCTAAGAAACCACGGATCGGACCTGATGCGCTTTATTCTGAGCGATCTTGGGCAGGAAACGCGGTTTTCATCCGCCAAGCTGGGCTCCCAGACCCACGCGATCGGATTCTACGAGAAGCTAGGCTTTACGGCCTATGGCCCGGAATATGACGATGCGGGTATTCCGCATCGCGATATGCGAATCGCGCTTTAGCGTAACTGCCTGATAGCTTCTGAAAGCGCGATACCCGCAGCAATGGCGACATTCAGGCTACGCCCGCCTCCGGGCATTTCTATCGTGACCCGTTCATCGACACTGTCATGAACATCATCGGGAACGCCCGCACTTTCACGCCCAAACAGCAGGCAATCGCCCTTTTCAAAGCGGAAATCCCATAAATCAGTACCGGATTTCGTTGTCAGCAGGATCACACGCCCGCGTCGGCTGGCCTGAAAGTCCGGCCAGCTGTCATGATGGCGAATATCGGCCTTATCAACATAATCTAGCGCCCGGGTTCTCAGGAGTTTCAGCGAAAACGGAAAGCCACAGGGCTCGATCACATGCACCGGGGCCGCAAAACAGACACCAAGACGAACCAGCGAGCCAAGGTTGGGCGCCAGATCAGGTTCATAGGCAGCAATTTCAACGAGGTGCGACAATTGGCTTGTCCTACTGGGATTTCATGGCTGGACGAGTCATGGCTTGGGGATATATCTAGCCGCGATACGACCGCCGACCTGTGCGGTCCTCAGGCTTTTAGAGGTTGCCCCCGCAACCAGACAAGGGAGAAGTTTCCGTGTCCCACGCAGACGACCATAGCGGCACCCGCCGCGACTTTCTTTACTACGCCACCGCAGGTGCCGGTGCCGTGACCGCAGGAGCCGCTGTTTGGCCGCTGGTCAACCAGATGAACCCTTCGGCAGATGTTCAGGCTCTGGCCTCCATCGATGTCGACATCTCAGGCGTTGAGCCTGGCACGCAGATCACGGTGAAATGGCTTGGTAAGCCGGTCTTCATCCGCCGCCGCACGGCAGAAGAGATTGAAGCCGCCCGTGGCGTCGATCTCAGCGAGTTGCCCGATGCGATCGCGCGGAACGGCAACATTGCCGAAACCTCCGCTGCGGACGAGAACCGCTCTCTGGACGAAGATGGCGAGTGGCTGGTTATGCTGGGCGTCTGTACACACCTTGGTTGCGTTCCGCTCGGCGATGGCGCCGGTGATTTTGGCGGCTGGTTTTGCCCCTGCCACGGCTCGCACTACGACACATCAGGCCGGATCCGGAAGGGTCCTGCACCTGAAAACCTTCCCGTCCCGGTTGCCAAGTTTACCGACGACAACACAATCAAGCTCGGTTAAGGGAGAAACACGAGATGGCTGGTATCCCACACGACCATTACGAACCGTCCGGCAAAGGCGAGAAGTGGCTGCACTCGCGCCTGCCGATTGTCGGACTGCTTTACGACACATTGATGCTCCCCACTCCCAAGAACCTGAACTGGATGTGGATCTGGGGCATTGTTCTGACCTTTACGCTGGTGCTCCAGATTGTGACTGGCATCGCTCTTGTGATGCACTACACGCCTGACGCGGATCTGGCTTTTGCGTCTGTTGAGCACATCATGCGCAACGTGAATGGTGGCTGGGCCCTGCGCTACGTCCACATGAACGGCGCTTCCCTGTTCTTCATCGCGGTCTATGCACACATCTTCCGCGGCCTGTACTACGGTTCCTACAAGGCACCGCGCGAGATCACGTGGATCATCGGCATGTTGATCTATCTGCTGATGATGGGCACCGCATTCATGGGCTACGTTCTGCCCTGGGGTCAGATGTCCTTCTGGGGCGCAACGGTTATCACCGGCCTGTTCGGCGCGATCCCGGGTATCGGCGAGGCAATCCAGACATGGCTTTTGGGTGGGCCAGCAGTTGATAACGCGACACTGACGCGCTTCTTCTCGCTGCACTACCTGATGCCGTTCCTGATCCTTGGTCTCGTGATCGTTCATATCTGGGCGTTCCACACGACCGGCAACAACAACCCCACGGGTGTTGAGGTTCGCCGCGCATCGAAGGAAGAAGCCGAGAAAGACACCGTTCCGTTCTGGCCCTACTTCGTTATCAAGGACCTTGTCGCACTGGCTATCATCATGATCGGCTTCTTTGCGATCGTAGGTTTCATGCCGAACTACCTCGGCCATCCTGATAACTATATCGAAGCCAACCCACTGGTGACGCCTGCGCACATCGTTCCGGAATGGTACTTCCTGCCCTTCTACGCGATCCTACGGGCCTTCACCGATGAGGTCTGGATCGTTCAGCTGGCAGGCTTCGTCACCGGTGGCATCATCGATGCAAAGTTCTTTGGTGTTCTGGCGATGTTCGGTGCAATCGCAGTCATGGCACTGGCGCCGTGGCTCGACACCTCCTCGGTTCGTTCGGGCCGATACCGCCCGATGTTCAAGTGGTGGTTCGCTATCCTCATCGTGGACTTCTTCGTCCTGATGTGGGTCGGTGCCATGCCCGCCGAGGAACCGTTCAACACGATCTCGCTGATCGCATCGGCTTACTGGTTCGCCTACTTCCTGGTGATCCTGCCGCTTCTGGGCGTGATCGAGAAACCGCTGCCGCAACCTGCGACGATCGAAGAAGATTTCGACGCGCATTACCCGGTCAAAGAAAAGGCTGACGGCTCTGCCGCTGCGCCTGCTGAGTAAGAGGACAAATTCAAATGCTTAAGAAACTCTCACTCGCGACTGTGTTGGTGGCCGGACTGGCCGCCCCCGCTTTCGCTGCCGGCGGCGACGGGTACACCAAAGACTACGCCTTCTCCTTCGAAGGTGTCTTCGGCACCTATGACCAGAACCAGCTCCAGCGTGGCCTGAAGGTCTACACTGAGGTTTGCTCAGGTTGCCACGGTCTGAAATTCGTTCCGATGCGGACGCTGGCTGACGAGGGTGGTCCTGCGCTGCCCGAGGATCAGATGAAGGCCTATGTGGCCCAGTTCCCGATCAACGATGAAGGTGCAAACATGCACCTTTATGATGCAGAGCTGGACGAACTGCGCGCGCTGAAGCCGACCGACCACTTCCCGGCGGTCAATAGCCTCGGTGCACCGGACCTGTCCCTGATGGCCAAGGCTCGCGCCGGTTTCCACGGTCCTTACGGACTGGGGATCAACCAGCTAACCAAGGGTATCGGTGGTGCGGAATACGTCGCTTCGCTGCTTACTGGTTACACTGGTGAGGAAAAAGAGGAAGCCGGTGTCACGCTCTATGAGAACAAGGCCTTCCCTGGTGGCTGGATTTCGATGGCCCCGCCGCTTTACGGCGAAGATGTCGAATTTGACGACGGTCACTCCAATTCCCTTGAGGACGAAGCCAAGGACCTCGCTGCATTCCTGATGTGGACGGCCGAGCCGAAGATGGACGCCCGGAAGGCAACCGGCTTTGTTGCCGTGTTCTTCCTGACCGTTCTGTCGGTTCTGCTCTACCTGACCAACAAGCGGATCTGGGCGCCGATCAAGCGCAAGGTCTGATCACAGACCAGATCCCTGTAGAGTTAGAAAGGCGCGCCCTCACCGGCGCGCCCTTTACGTTTTCGACAGCCACTGCAAGGATCCATGGTGCCCGGCAAGGTCAGCGGTCTTTTTATGACACAGGCCAAACTCAGCACGGCAAAACCCCTTGAGGCGCCAGCGTCGCGCCGTTAGACCCTGCTGAAACGGAGTTTACACATGTCGATCAACAGTTTTGGCCATCTTTTCCGTGTGACCACATGGGGCGAAAGCCACGGACCCGCGCTGGGTGCGACCGTTGACGGCTGCCCACCGGGTGTCGAGCTGGATGAGACCATGCTCCAGCACTGGCTCGACAAGCGCAAACCCGGCCAGAACAAGTACACCACTCAGCGGCGCGAACCCGATCAGGTTCGGATCCTGTCGGGGATGTTCGAGGGTAAGACCACAGGTACGCCGATCCAGCTGATGATCGAAAACACCGATCAGCGCTCAAAGGATTACGGCGATATTGTCGAAAAGTTCCGCCCCGGCCATGCAGATATTACCTATTGGCAGAAATACGGGATCCGGGATCATCGCGGTGGCGGACGCTCATCGGCACGCGAAACGGCTGCACGCGTCGCAGCAGGCGGTGTCGCACGTGAAGCTATCAAGATGCTGCTGCCTGACGTCCAGATCACTGGCTACATGGTTCAGATGGGCGAGCATGGTATCGACCGCTCCCGGTTCGATGCCGCACAGATCGAGCAGAACCCGTTCTGGGTGCCCGATGCGCAAGCTGCGGAGACATGGGCCACCTATCTTGATGGTCTGCGCAAGTCCGGTAGCTCCGTTGGCGCAATCATCGAAGTTGTCGCGAAAAATGTTCCTGCAGGTCTGGGTGCGCCTGTGTATGGCAAGCTCGACACGGAACTTGCCGCTGCCATGATGTCCATCAATGCTGTTAAGGGCGTGGAGATCGGTGCAGGTATGCAGGCGGCCATGCTGACCGGCGAGGCCAATGCCGACGAGATCCGCATGGGCGAGAACGGTCCCGAGTTCAGTTCCAACCATGCGGGCGGGATCCTCGGCGGAATTTCGACCGGACAGGATCTGGTTGTCAGGTTCGCTGTCAAACCAACCTCGTCAATCCTGACCTCGCGAAAGA
>JABDPP010000175.1 GCA_013042765.1 Litoreibacter sp. | reverse complement strand
GGCTGAGGCTGTTCGGGGCGCGGGCGGTGGACTCGATGCGCTTGGAGAAAGGCTACCTGCACTGGAAATCCGACATCCTGACCGAGTTCGATCCGTTCGAGACTGGCCTTGGACGGTTCGTGGAGCTCGAAAAGAACGAGTTCGTCGGTAAGGAAGCTTTGCAGGAATGCCACGCAGCGGGACCGCGAAAGCGGCTTGTGGCATTGCGGGTTGAAGGCGATTTCGCTCCGGCGATCGGCGGGGCCTCGGTGATGCGGGGCGGACGCGTGGTTGGCACCGTTACGTCGGGGGATTGGGGGCATCGCACGGGGCTCAATCTCGCGCTGGCCTTTGTCGACCCCGATCTGGCCCTGGAAGGTTCAGAGCATGAAATAGATATCATCGGACAGCGCGTTCCGGCGCGTGTTATCCCGCCGTGTCCCTATGATCCCAACTATGCGAATATCCGGGGCTGATACCCGGGTTCTCAGCGGCTGGCCAAAGGTAATCAATTGTCGGGTTTCGGAAGACTACGCACAAGTTCGCGTTGAGTGGCGGCGAAATGTGCTATGCTGACCCGCCTGCAACAGAGAGGGTTCGGCAATGGACCAGAAGGTAGAGTCTGAAGACTCGGAATTCGTTAAATTCTGGAACGAGGTGCTTGTCCCGAAATTCATAGACTGGAAACACGTTCTCGTGGGCGGGTTGAGCCAGCATTCCGAAGGCGTGTTGCCGCTACTGGAGATCTACCACGGAGACCGGGTATTAGATGCCGGAGCAGGTTTCGGGGACACCGCCTGCATGCTTGCGGAACGTGTCGGACCCGAGGGCGAAGTGGTTGGCATGGATTGCTGCGACGCGTTTCTGGAATTTGGGCGGGAGGACGCGGCACGCCGATCACTGGACAACGTCCGTTTCGAGGTTGCGGATGTGGAGACCTATCCGTTCCAGGGCGACTATGACATGGTCTTTTCCCGCTTCGGAACGATGTTCTTCTCCAACCCGGTTCCGGCACTGAGAAACATGCGCATGGCGCTCAAGCCCGGCGGACGTTTGACCCATATCGTCTGGCGAGCTCGCGCTGACAACCCGTGGCTGAACGCGGCCAAGGATGTTGTGCTCGCGCATTTACCGCCGCCGGATGACGACGCCCAGAGCTGCGGGCCGGGGCCGTTTTCGATGGCCAATGAGGAGATGGTCCGCGGAATGATGAAATCGGCCGGTTTCGAGGACATCACCTTTGACCGGGTCGATGCCTCCGTACGTATGGGCAATGATATCGAGGACTCGATTGGGTTTCAGATGGCGCTGGGGCCCGCGGGCGAGGTCGTCCGCGAAGCGGGCGATGTCGCGACACAGAAGGATGCCGAGATCCGGGCTGATCTGAGAGAACTTCTACGTCCTCATGCCACCGATGACGGTGTCTGGATGGACTCGAGCTCCTGGGTCATATCTGCAAGAAACCCAGGCTGATCAGTTGTGGGATGAGGGGAGATCAGCGCCATTGATCGCGCCTCTCGTGACTATGCTCTCCAATAAAATCCACGCGCTGCCTCGAGAGACAACGCGTGGAAAGGTCTGGGGACAACAGTTTATGGGGCAACTGTCAATGACCTGAGGCTGAGGGTATCGAACAAGTCCCGGATTCGAATTGACAATTATCAAGGGCGCCTTCGGTTTTGGGGTCGTCGGACAGATGGCATTCAGGCGAGGTGCTGCGGCCTCCGTTTAGGCCGGTCTTGCGCTTTGGCCAGTTGGTTCTCAGTGCGACGAAGGCTCTATTTTCTGCATCTGATCGAGAGTTCCTGGGCACAGCTCCTCCACCCGTCGCAGCGACACGTCGGCGCCCGAAAGGTCCTGTGCCGAGAAGACCCCGTCGCACAACACCGCGACGATCACGGGACGTTTGTCGGCGGCGACGAAAACTCCGCGTGCACGGCTTGCATTGATGACGCGCGTGCGTGAAATGGCGGCAACAACGGTGCCGCCACACCGTAACGGCTTTTCCAGTCGATAGCTCACCGGTCGGCTCTGAACACATGCCAGGCAAACCGCAGGAGTGGCCGGGCAAGGGTGGCTGGGATCACGGACAGCTGTGCGTTTACGTCTCCAGACAGCGTGGCGCGCTCGAAATTGGGACGAAGGCTGACCGGGCGGCTGCTGATAGCCGGTATTCCGAACAGGACGGGTGTGACGATACCGTAAAGGTGGCCCGTCTCTGCCGGATCGCCCAACCCGAATTCGGCATCAAGCGAGAGCCGGTCTATCGTGATGCGGCGCAGTAATCCGCCGATCAACTCGGGAGCCCCTGACAGAATCGCGCGCGTGCGGCGGGTCATTTCGGGAAAGCGGCCCTTCTTTCGGCGGGCTTGGTGCGGTTTCTGCGCGTGCTTCTTCTTTCTTCGCGGTTTTGCCGTGTCGAGGATTTGCACGGGCGGGCAGACCCCGCCCAGCGGCTGCACGGCTATCTGGCAATTCACGCGGGGTTGTGATGTGGCGCGGATCAAAAGGCGCAGGGGTGTAACAAGCAGCAGGACCAGCGCAAGGAGAAGCCCCAAGAGGCTCCAGAGAATGAGTGACCCGATCAGACCCATCGCAGGGCTCAGGCGGTTTTGTCGGATTTACGCCTCGATTTGTTGGAGCGTTCCAAAGCCTCGGCCGCTTTGTCGGCCAGTGCTTCCGCCAGAATGGTCGTTGCGCTCTTGATGCCCTCTACCCGCGCTCCTTTCTGGTCGATGATGATCGCACCCAGCGGTTTGATGCCGCCACCGCCGCCTGTGCCGCCGCTGGTGTCGGTCTTCCCGCCGGTCGATCCGCCAGCGCCAAATCCAAACCCGTAGCTGACAATCGGGATGACCATTGCTCCGTCGCGCTCAATCGGGTCTCCCAGCACGTTGCGCGCGTTCAGAAGGTTGTCCAGTTCGGCCACCGTGCCTTTCATGAGCTCTTCAACATCTTTCATATCAATCTCCCAAAACTGCGATCTAGCTGATCAAAAAAGATGACCCGCAGTTCAGGGCGCCGCTATGATCTAGGTCAGTTCTGGAGATGTTTTTGGGAGTTTCGACGGTTCATTCGGCCGGTTGGCAGGCTGCCGCCATCAGGCGGTAGACGATCTGGGCGGCGGTGAAATCCCACGCGGCATTGCCATCGGGGGCCAGTTCCACAACGTCGAAACCGACACATCGTCGACCCTTCAACGCGTGTTCGACCAGCCGCAGGGCTTGGTAGTAGCCCAGTCCGCCGGGCACCGGCGTTCCGGTTGCTGGCATCACGGAGGGGTCCAGCCCGTCCACATCGAAGGACACATAGACCAGCTCGGGGAAGTCTTCGGGCAGGTCCACGGCAAGGGTATTTTCCGTCACAAGTTCCTCGGCATCGCGGAAGAACACGCCGTGTCTCGCCCGGCTTTCGACTTCCTGCTGGCAGAGCGCCCGGACACCGAACTGGGCCAGTTGGATCCCGTCCTCGCACAAAAGATGCATGACCGAGGCGTGGGAGTGCTTTTCGCCCTGATAGGCGATGCGCAGGTCCGCATGGGCATCGATCTGGACCACGCCGACGGGCTGGCCGAGGGCCCTGGTAACTCCTGTCACCGCACCATAGGTCAGGGAATGTTCGCCACCGAGGGTGACGGGAATGCGGTTCGCGCGAACCGCCGCTTCGGTGCGCGCAGCAAGGCGTTCCATCACCTCAGGCAGATCCCCGTCACAGGCTATCGGAGCCTCGGTTAAGATCCCTTGTTTGCAGGGCTCGAACTCTTGGCAAAGGCGCTCAAGCTCATCGCTGGCCTGCAGGATGGCCTCTGGTCCATCTGCTGTGCCCGCGCCGTAACTGACCGTGCGCTCCAGTGGCATCGGGATCACCCGGAAAAGGGCGTCTTCGCCACGTTCGGTTGCGCTCAGTTCGCTGTCGAGAAAGATGCGCATGTCACGACAGCCTGTTGCGGAAATCATCGTAGGAAAACTCGCGGATCATCGTCAGCTTGTCCGTCTTTGAATTCCAGAGTGCAATTGCGGGCAGGGCCACGCCGTTGAACGTGTTTGTCTTGACCATGGAGTAATGCGCCTGATCGAGAAAGGCGATCCGCTCGCCCACCCGCAGCGGCGTTGCGCGTTGGTAATCCCCGATCACGTCACCGGCAAGACAGGAGGGTCCGCCAAACCGGTAGAGATGGCCCTCTTCGGCCTCATTGAGCATTGCAGGCCTGTAGGGGGCCTCGATCACGTCGGGCATATGGCATGTGGCAGAGATGTCGGTGATGGCGAGGTTCATTGTATTAGTGGGAAGGTCGAGGATCTCTCCGACGAGTATTCCGGCGTCCAAAGCGACAGCCTCGCCGGGTTCGAGATAGACCTCCAGCCCGGTGCGGGCTCTGATGTCACGAATGAAGGCGATCAGGGCTTCGCGGTCGTAATCGGCCCGTGTGATATGATGCCCACCGCCGAAATTCAGCCACTTTAGCTGCCCCAGGAAGGGTTGAAGACGCGCCTCAACCGCCGCCCATGTCCGCGCCAGCGGGTCGAAGCCCTGTTCGCAGAGCGTGTGCATGTGGAGCCCGTCCACGCCCCGCAGGTCCGCTTGGGTCAGCTGAGACACCGGCGTGCCGAGCCGGGAGCAGGGCGCGCAGGGGTCGTATTTCGGTACGTCGCCTTCGGAATGCTCGGGATTGATCCGCAGACCCACTTGCACGGGGCGAGGCTGGGCCCTCAGCTTCGGGAGGAACCTGTCTTTCTGGTCGGGTGAGTTGAAGATCAGGTGGTCGGAGAGCGCAATGATCTCGTCGATCTCGCTTTCCTTGTAACCGGCGCAGTATGTTGCGACCTCGCCGCCATACTCCTCACGGGCCAGCCGCGCCTCATAGAGCCCCGATGCACAGGCGCCATCGAGATAACGGCGCACCAGCGGGGCAAGGGCAAACATAGAGAAGGCCTTTAGTGCGCAAAGCACATGCGCGCCTGAGCGGTCTGCCACGTC
>JABDPP010000171.1 GCA_013042765.1 Litoreibacter sp. | reverse complement strand
CCATATCGGCACATCGATTGTCGCCGCTATCCAGGAGATCACCGAGACCGGACACCTAACTCTGATCGACCGGCTTCTCGGGACTGCGACCCCGGTCGAGATCTTCCAGAGCGTTCCCACGATTGGCCCGAAACTTGCGCAAGACATTCACAGCCGGCTGGATCTGGAGACCCTCGAGGGGCTCGAGATGGCCGCCTATGATGGCCGCCTTCAGACTGTTCCGGGCATTGGCCCCCGGCGGCTGCGCGCGATCCAGCATTCGCTGGCCGAGATGCTGGCGCGGCGCTGGCCGAAACGGAGCCTCTCGCCCAACTCCGAGCCTGACGTTGCGACATTACTGGAGGTCGACCGCCTTTACCGGGACCGCGCGGCACAGGGCAAGTTGCCGATGATTGCGCCCAAGCGGTTCAACCCGGAGGGCAGGCGCTGGCTGCCGATCCTGCATATCGAGAAAGACCATGTCGATTACACGGTTCTGTTTTCGAACACCGAACGCGCCCATCGCCTGAAGCGCACCGACGATTGGGTGGTGATTTTCTACCAGCAGGACGGTGCGCCGGAGGGGCAATGCACCGTGGTCACGGAAACCCATCCACCGTTTGTCGGGCGTCGGATGGTCCGAGGGCGCGAGGCGGACTGCGCGAGATATTACCGCGCGATGGAACGGGATGCGCCCCGTGCTGAGCATGAGGTGCCCCCGCGGCCGCTGTCGGGTTAGGTTTCAGGATGCGGGCGCTAACGCGCCGGGGGCTCCTGCAGCCGGCATTGGCGCAAAAGGCGCTCCACGTCTTCGAGAGAACAAAGCGCAGTGCCCTGCGTAGTGACAGTCGCGCCCGAGGCCGCGACACCGCGGCGCAGCGCCTCGGCCGGGGAGAGACCCCGCGACAGGCTCAGGACGAGTGCGCCTACGAACGCATCGCCGGCACCGATCTTGCTGTTTACCCGGACCTCTGGCGCGGTACAGAAGCAGTGCTCATCGCGAGTGACCAAGATCGAGCCTTCGGGACCGCGCCCGGTCACGATCATCTCGGCCACGCCACGCGCCACGAGGCTTTGGGCAAAGTAAATGCTGTCGCGGACATGCGTCAGTCGGGAATTTGCGGCTTGGCGGGCCTCGTTCTGATCGATCCGCAAGAGGTATAGCGGTGTCGTTGGATAGGCGATCAACTCTGCAAGTGCTGCGCCGGACGTGTCGACCGCAAACCGCGCACCAGCCTGCGTGACCAGACCGTTGATCTGTTGCGGAAACCCGGTATCGAGGCCGGGCGCAAGGCTGCCGCTCAGCACGACGATTCCGCCCTGAACCGTGTTTGCGGCGATCGTGTCGAGGACGGCCGTAATGTCGTTGTCACCGAGCTCCGCACCCGGCAGGCCGAACCGGTACTGCGCGCCGGTGGCGCTGTCGGTCACCGCGAAGTTCTGCCGGGTCTCGCCCGCGACACGCACGGGTATCGTGTTGATCCCTTCGGCTTCAAGAAGTGCGAGGAGCTGATCGCCGGTCACCCCGCCCGTCACAACGAGGGCTTGGGTCCGCCCACCCAGCCGGCCGATGGTGCGGGCCACATTTACCCCGCCTCCACCTGGATCGATGAGCGGGGGTGTGCAGCGCAGCTTTGGACCCGGGCGAACATCCGGGGTAGAGGTCGCCAGATCCACGGCCGGGTTCAGCGTGATCGTTAGAACCGGCAGTCCAGGGGAGGCCTCATCGAAAGGCGGTGTCTTTTCCATATCATATTCTAGAACGTCGCCGCCGGAGCCGGATTGCGCGGGATCAAGTGACTGGATTGCCAGTGCCCTATGCTGGGCCGTACGGGAGGCAGAGAGTGCAATGTGTTGGAGCTTGGGCGCATCGGTTGCCATGGTCGGGTTGGGTGCAGGTGCCACGGCTCTCGTCTACCGGCGCGGAGAACCCCCGGCAATCTGGCTGACGCTTGGGTATTTCACCTTGATGGAGGCCTTGCAGCTGTCGGGCTACATGGTTCTTGATCAATGCGGGACACGGGCCAACCGGTCGGTGACCTTGCTGTCCTATCTGCATATCGTTCTGCAGCCGCTCTTCCTAAACGCCTTTGCGTTGGAACTGGTGCCGCCGGAGGTAAAGCGAAAGGCGCGCGCATGGGCCTATGGGGTTGCCGCGCTTTCGGGCCTTGTGATGGTGGCCCAGATCCTGCCAGTGGAAGCCTATGGCACCTGCCGGCCCGGCGGCCCCTTGTGCGGCGCGAGCCTCTGCACGGTCTCGGGCGAGTGGCATATCGCGTGGCATATTCCCTATAACGGGCTCGTCCTGCCGTTTGAGGATTGGCTGGGGTATCATCCGGGCTTTCCCAGTTATACCCTTGCGGTTTTCTTGGTTCCGCTCCTTTACGGGGCATGGCGTTTTGTTTTGTTCCATGCGCTGGCCGGGCCGATTCTGGCCGGCTTTCTGACACAAGACCCCAACGAGATGCCGGCGATCTGGTGCCTGTTCTCGATCGGAATTCTGTTGATCGGTATGAGCAGCTTCATTCGCCGTCAGGTCTCCACGACAAGCTGGTGGGGCCGGCCCGTGCAGTGGCAAGACTGATGTGGCCGCACCGATCATATTTCCGGGACCGACAGGAGGCTGGGCAACAACTGGCCGCCGCCCTGCCACCGCTTGAGGGCAGCGAGACGGTCGTGATTGCCTTGCCTCGCGGGGGCGTGCCGGTAGCCGAGGAGATCTGCAAGGCGCTCAAGGCCCCGATGGATCTCGTGTTCGTGCGCAAGATCGGCGCACCGTCCCAGCCCGAGGTCGCGATGGGCGCGATCGTGGATGGTACCGCGCCGCATGTGGTTGTGAACGAAAGGATTGCCCGCGCCTTCGGGATGGATCACGCACAGGTCGAGGCGATGGGCCGCGAACTGTTGCCCGAGATCGAGCACCGCAGGAAGACCTATCTTGGCGACCGGGCACCAGTTTCACTGACGGGCAAGGTGCTGGTCGTCGTGGATGACGGGGTTGCAACGGGGGCGACTCTGCGGGCGGGCCTCGCGGCGTTGCGCGAAGTGGGCGCTGCCCGGGTTATTCTCGCCTTGCCGGTGGCTCCGCCGGATACACTGGCCACGTTCGAGGGGCTGGCGGATGAGATCATTTGCCTGCAGACGCCTGACCCGTTCATGGCAGTGGGCGCGGCCTACGTGAATTTCTCCCAGACCAGCGATGAGGAGGTCGTCGCGGCCATGACGCGCTGCGCAGTGTGGATCAGGGATGAACCCCCAGACGGGCCGCCGCACGAGTGACGAGTGCACGCGCTTCCTCGTGCGTGCTGGCCAGCGCGAGCATGTTCATGAATAATCCACGATCACTCCGGGGCGGCGAAAGGATGATCAGGCCTTCGCGAAGGCCGCCTGGGCGAAACAGCATGTCCTCCAGTCGCGACAGGACCTCGCCGGTAGAGAGGTTTGGCGCAAGCGGACAGTCCTGCTGCGTGACCAGAAAACCGTCAGGCAGGGACCCCTCGCAGAACCGCTTTGCCAAGCTCATCGGGATCGACATGCCGCCCCAACGCGCGTTGCACTCGATCCAATGGACGATGGGCTGGGCGTTCGTGTCATTGCAGATCACCGCATCCATGCTGCACCGTCCGAAATAGCCGATCGCCTGCAGGACCGATGCGATCTGCGCGGCTTCGTGGATCAGGCGTTCCTGTAGGGCCAAGGGAAGGGTGGAGCGTGTGCCGCCGACAAAGGCCCCTTCCGCGCCATAGACAAGCTGCTCGAACAAGCCTTCCGCTAGCGGAGGTCCGTCACCGCTCAACGGGATCCAGAATTGGGCCGAGGGGCTGCACGTCACCGCCTGATCCCAGACCCCGATCAGGATCGGGT
>JABDPP010000170.1 GCA_013042765.1 Litoreibacter sp. | reverse complement strand
GCAATCACCTGTCCGGAAACGAGCCGCGCCGCATCACTGGCCAGAAAAACGGCCATATTGGCAATATCGGCGGCCTCCACAAAACGCCGCATCGATGTCCCAGCGGCGTATCCCTCGTAAACCTGATCACGGGTCATACCCTTGCTGGCGGCCTCGCGCTCCAGCACCCCCTCCATCCGCGCACCTTCTACGGCCCCTGGGCAAATCGCATTGGCCCGTATCCCGAAGGGGCCCAGCTCCATTGAAAGGGTTTTCATGAGCCCAATGACCGCCCACTTGGCCGCGGCATAAGGCGCGCGGTTGGGATAGCCGTACATCCCCGCCGTCGATGAAGTCAGGACAATCGCGCCCTGCCCCGCGCGCTTCATCATCGGGGTCGCGTGTTTTGCGGCGAGAAATGCGCCCTCGAGATTGACGCTTACGCAAGCGCGCCAGTCATCTAACGCCACGTCCTCGATCCGCGCAGTTGGCCCCGCAATGCCGGCATTGGCACAAAGCGTATCGAGCCCACCCCAACTGTCCTCGATTTCGTCGAACAGGTCAGCCATGGCGGGAGCGTCACTGGCATCGACCTGCGAGCCTGTCCAACTGGCTGGAATAGCCTTGAGTGCGCGCGCATCCACATCTGTGACCCAGACCTGCGCGCCAGCCGCCTCGAACGCCTCCGCCATGGCACGGCCGATGCCGGAGGCCCCCGCAGTGATCAGGACACGGCCGCTCACCGCCGGCCCACCGCGGCACCCGCGCCTTCAGGAAGTGGCAGGCTGGCATGTGCCTGTGCAATCTCACCAAGCTTGGCCGCAACAGCGTCGGAGGGCACGCAAGCGCGCCGCGTCTCGAGGCTGACATGGATCAGCATGTGTTCACCCGTGGCCAGCAAGCGCTCCCCCTCCCACATCTCGTGGAACAGGTGCATCTTCTTGCCCTCGCCCAAAAGACATTGGGTCCGGATCACAATCCGGGCGCCTGCATGAACCTCATCGATATGGCGAATATGGGTTTCGGCCGTGAAATAGCTCAGGCCGGAAGCGATATAATCGGCGTCACATCCAACCAGTTCCATGAACAGATCGGTGGCGTCCCCGAAAGCCTGAAGATACTTGGCCTCGTTCATGTGGCCGTTGTAGTCGGTCCAGTCGAGGGGCACCGCACGATCCACGGTTACGATCGGTTGGGAGAAAACGGCCGGCATCGACTTGCGGCTGGTATCAGCGGCTTTCAGCAACGCCCCCGCGCCCCAGTTCTGGGCCTTGAGCGCCCGCAGCATCGCCACAAGGTTGTTGTCGCGGATACGCTCCAATTCCCGGATCGAATACTGTCCTGACTGGGCATCGGACTGCTCCGCGATCTGGTCCACGAGCTCGGGGGTCAGTTCGGGAACGTCCATGAGCTTGGTCCAAGGCCATTCCAGACAAGGGCCGAACTGGGCAATGAAATGCTTCATCCCTGCTTCACCGCCCGCGACCCTGTATGTCTCGAACAGCCCCATCTGTGCCCAACGTAGGCCAAAGCCATACCGGATCGCGTTGTCGATCTCTTCCGTGGTGGCAACACCATCCTTGATCAGCCAGAGCGCCTCGCGCCACACAGCCTCCAGGAATCGGTCGGCAATATGGGCATCTATCTCCTTGCGCACGACCAATGGCGCCATTCCGATCGACGTTGCGAGCTCCTTCGCGGCGGAGACCATTGCGGCAGGCGTTGCCTCGGAGGGGACAAGCTCCACCAGCGGCAGCAGGTAGACCGGGTTGAAGGGATGCGCGACGAGGATCTGGCCAGGACGCTCCGCGCCCTCCTGAAGCTGCGACGGCTTGAAGCCCGATGTGGAGGATCCGATCACCGCATCCGGTTCACAGGCCGTTTGCACGGTTCGGTAAACCTTGTGCTTCAGCTCAAGACGCTCCGGCACACTTTCCTGTATCCAGCGCGCACCCTTCACGGCGCTTTCCATACTCTCATGGAAACTCAACGCGCCCTCTTCGGGCATTGCCAGATCGCTCAAACCTGGAAGCGAGCGGCGTGCGTTCGCAAGAACCTCGGCAATCTTTCGTTCTGCTTCCGGGTCGGGATCGAAGACGCGCACATCCCAGCCCATGAGAAGGAACCGCGCGGCCCAGCCGCCTCCGATCACGCCGCCACCGATAATCGCCGCTGTCTGTGTCATGTGTGCGCCCTCTCAGGTATTGTCAGGTGGGTTTGATGAAACGGCAAAAGCCCGAACCGCGGCACTGGTCAGGCGGGCGCCCGCTTGGTCAGGCCCAGCCGCTCGCGCACCTCCGCAGGCCCGATCACCTTCGCGCCAAGGTTTTCGACAATCCCAACCGCGCGTTCCACAAGGCTTTCGTTGGTGGCCAGCACCCCGCGATCGAGCATCAGGTTGTCCTCCAGTCCGACGCGCACATTGCCGCCCGCAAGAACCGATGCGGCCACGTAAGGCATCTGGTGCCGTCCCAGACCAAAGGCCGAGAACACCCAATCCGACGGCACATTGTTCACCATGGCCATGAATGTGTTTAGATCATCCGGCGCGCCCCAAGGCACCCCCATGCACAGCTGCACCAGTGCGGGGCTATCGAGAATTCCATCTTCAACCAATTGTTTTGCATACCAAAGATGGCCGGTATCGAACGCCTCAATCTCTGGTTTCACACCGAGATCTGTCATCATGCGCCCCATCGCCTGCAACATGCCGGGCGTGTTTGTCATAACATAATCGGCCTCGGCGAAATTCATCGTGCCGCAATCAAGCGTGCAGATCTCCGGAAGGCAGTCCGCGACATGGGCCACCCGCTCCTCCGCACCGATCATGTCGGTGCCCTCTGCGACCGGCAGCGGCTTGTCCGGCCCGCCAAAGACGATGTCGCCACCCATTCCAGCAGTAAGGTTCAGCACAACATCGGTATCGCTGTCGCGGATCCGGTCCGTCACCTCACGGTAGAATTCGAGCTTTCGGGAGGGAACGCCCGTCTTAGGATCGCGCACATGGCAATGCACCACTGCCGCCCCGGCCTTCGCTGCGGCAATCGCGCTCTCGGCGATCTCTTTCGGAGAGCGCGGCACATTCGGGCTGCGGTCCTGCGTCGATCCCGATCCGGTCACGGCGCAGGTGATGAAAACCTCGCGGTTCATAGTCAATGGCATCTGGCATCCTCCCCATGGTGCTCAAGGGGAACGCGATTCTGGATTTCCACGCAAGAATGTTTTTAACGGCCGGCCAAAAGCGCGCACCCCAACGCACCTGTCAATAGGGCATGGGGTGGGCTTTGTGCACCGCGTCGAGGGCCATAACAAGCTCTTCGCTCAACTCCAAATCATCTGATCCGAGCGCAATTTCCAGCTGCTCCTGCGTCGTCGCACCGAAGATCGCCGAGCACATGAACGGCCGCGTCCGACACCAAGCGAGCGCCATCTGGCAAGGGTCGAGGCCATGCTCCTGCGCCAAGGCCAAATAGGCCGAGACACTCTCCCAGACGCGCGGCGTGATCCGCCCACCCAGATTGCCGTTGAGAGCCCTCCGGCTGCCTTCAGGTATTACGTCACCCGCGTATTTGCCCGACAACAAACCCGCTGCCAGCGGTGAGAAGGCAAGCAGGCCGATCTCCTCATTGACGCAGAGTTCCGACAGGTCCGTGTCGAAGAGGCGGCACAGCAGGGAATATTCATTCTGGATCGACTGCACCCGCGGGAGGCCATGTTGCTCGGACAAGCGCAACCACTGCGCTGTGCCCCAAGCGCTTTCGTTGGATAACCCGAAATGCCGTATCTTGCCCTGATCAACCAATTTCTGCAGGGTGTTCAGGCACGCAGCCATGCTGTCGAGCGTCTCCGCCTTGTTCTGGCTCGACGGATCGTAACTCCAGTTCTGGCGGAACATATAGGAGCCGCGGTTGGGCCAGTGAAACTGGTAGAGATCAATGTAATCGGTCTGCAGCCGCGCAAGCGAGCCTTCCACGGCCTGCGTCATCGTTTCGGGAGAAATGGGCGCGCCACCCCGGCAGTGTTTCATCCCCGCCCCGGAGATCTTGGTGGCCAGGATCATATCATCGCGTCGGCCGGTCTTGTCAAACCACGTCCCGATGATGCTCTCGGTCCGGCCAATGGTCTCGGCACTAACGGGATTGACGGGGTACATCTCCGCTGTGTCGACGAAATTGATCCCGCGATCCAGGGCGACATCGATCTGGCCATGACCCTCCGCTTCGGTGTTCTGGGTTCCCCATGTCATGGATCCGAGGCATAGCTCGCTAACCATAAGGTCCGTGGAGCCAAGTTTCTTTTTCCGCATGATGCCGCCTTTCGTTTTCCCCCTCATACGTAACGGCGCAGAAGCCAGAGGCAAGCGGGTTTTGCGCCATTCCGCATGGAGAACCGCCTTGAGAACTATCTTGAGAACAAAAATAGAACATCTATACTTGGCCCCATGCCCTCCGCCTTGCTCACACGTCACACGCACCACACCCGCCCAACCCTCACGGTTCTGGGGGATGCCGTCCTGACCCTGTCACGCTGTCATGAAATCTGCGGTCCTGCGCGGCGGAGTTTTGCTCTGATGGCAGCGGCCCGAACCACGGGCCCGGTGATCTGGATCCGGCCCGGCTGGGTCCCGGAACAGCTCAATCCCGACGGTGTTGTGAACTGGATCAACCCCGGCCGGCTTCTGACGGTCAACGCGCGCCGTGCCGAAGATCTTCTGTGGTCGATGGAAGAGGTTCTACGCTCCGGCGCGGTCGCCCTCGTGGTGACGGATCTGCCCGCCCCGCCCGGCCTGACACCGGTGCGTCGCCTGCACCTGGCCGCTGAAACAGGCACAGCCGAAGGGTCTCATGCGCCGCTGGGCCTTGTGCTGACCCCGGGCGACGGCGGGGCTGCCGGCGTGGAAAGCCGCTGGCACATTGCCCCGCGTCACGCGCCCAGCCGGACAGGCTGGCAGCTGGAGCGTCGCCGCGCGCGCAACGCAGCCCCGGCCATCTGGCAGCTGGAACAAAGCAGCGGAGACAAGGACTTGACGATCACGCCCGGCGCCTCCCACACGCAGATGTAATCTCATCTTGAAACCAAAACGGCTGAGGGCGCGTATACCAAAGACCTGATTGGAGTTCCCCGATGCGCCGCCTGATCCTGCGCCTGATCCTCATCCTACACGCCGCTTCGGCCCTACCCGCGAGTGCGGCACCGACCGCCTACGCACTCCAGCAGGATCAGTCACGCGTCGGTTTCAGCTATATGCTGGCTGGTATCCCAGCCAAAGGTGCAATGCCGGTGCTCTCCGCCGAAATCCTGATCGACACCAAGCGCCTCGAGCGCTCCAGCGTGGATGTCAAAGTCGACGTTACCCGCGCACGGGCGGGGTTCATCATCGCGACAGAGGCACTCAAATCGCCGTCAGTGCTGAATGCAGTCCGGTACCCGCAGATCCGTTTCCGCTCCACCGGTATCCGCTTGAACGGGCAGGGCCGCCTGTCTGACGGGGCCCAGATCGACGGCCAATTGACCGTTCGTGGCGTTACCCTCCCGGTGACGCTGCAAGCCGCGCTCTATCGTCCCGCGGACACAGCGCCGGACGACCTGAGACGGTTGCGTTTCAGTCTGAGCGGCCAGGTCAGCCGCACCGCCTTCGGTGCAGCCGGTTATTCCGGCCTCGTAGACGACCTCGTGACACTCCGGATCACGGCATATGTCGAGAAAAAGGACTGATCGTACGAAAACGACACAGACCGTCGAAAACCGCGTTGCACGCACCTGACAAGCAGGCAAACTGGGATCATCCCGTCAGGCAGAACCGATGCGCCTTTTCATATCCTTTGCGGCCCTTTTCCTCTCCGTCATCCTTTTGCAACTCAGTTCTGGAGGCGCAGGCCCGCTGGACGCCCTGTCGGGCCTGACCCTCGGATTTACCACCGCTCAAGTTGGTATGCTGGGCTCCGCTCATTTCGTAGGCTTTTTCGTAGGCTGCTGGTGGGCGCCGCGTCTGATGGGCTCGGTTGGTCATTCGCGCGCTTTCGCGGCCTGTGCCGCCGCCGGCGCCATTGGACTTCTGGCCCATATGCTGGTCATTAACCCCTATGCCTGGGCGCTCATGCGGGTGGCCACCGGGCTCTGCATTGCCGGCTGTTACACGGTGATTGAAGCCTGGCTTCAGGCCAAGGTCACCAACGAGACTCGCGGCCGCGCGATGGGCACCTACCGGGTTGTCGACATGGGCGCCTCGCTTGTGGCTCAAATGCTGATCGGCGTGTTAGAGCCCGCCTCCTACGTCTCCTACAACCTGCTGGCGCTGCTGTGCTGCGCCTCGCTCCTGCCGCTGACCCTGACCACCGTCCGCCAGCCCGAGACCCCCAGCGCCCCACGCCTGCGCCCAATGCTTGCGGTTGCACGATCGCCCCTTGCCGCGGCTGGCGTTGTGGTTGCCGGTCTCTCGAGCGCAGCCTTCCGAATGGTGGGCCCGATCTACGGACAGGAGGTCGGGCTGCGCCCCGACCAGATCGGTTATTTCCTCGCCGCCTTCGTTCTGGGCGGCGCGCTCGCGCAGTACCCGGTAGGCTGGCTGGCCGACCGGTTTGACCGGCGCTGGGTGCTGATCTGGCTCTCGGTCGCCGCAGTCATTTCCTGCGCGACAACGGTCATGCTGGGCGGCACGGATACCGGAACCCGCGCGATCATGGCCAGCGCAATCTTCTTTGGGCTGACGACCTTTCCGATCTACTCCGTCGCCGCCTCCCACGCGCATGACTTCGCAACTTCTGAGGAACGGGTGGAGCTTTCAGCAGCGCTAATGTTCTTCTTCGCGGTGGGCGCAATCGCCTCGCCATGGATCGCATCTGAACTGATCGCCAATTTCGGCCCGGCCGCGCTCTTCCTGCTGATCGCGGCCGGCCATGTGATCCTCGTTATCTTCGGCCTGACCCGGATGCGGGTTCGCCCGACCGCAAAGATCAGAACGCCCTATATCTATGCGCCGCGCACATCCTTCACCATCGGCCGCCTGCTGGGCCGCCAAAGGGACAGGAAATGAGGCTTCATTTCTCCAGAAAATATCCCTGCCGGAGGCTCCGCCCCTAGAAGAACGCGCCGGGTTCCGTTACAGGGGCGCAACGCGTTCAAAGGACCACAGCCATGGCACGTATCCTGATCACCTCCGCCATTCCCTATATCAATGGGATCAAGCATCTGGGCAACCTCGTCGGCAGCCAGCTGCCCGCTGATCTGTATGCCCGCTACATGCGCGACCGTGGTAATGAGGTGATGTTCATCTGCGCAACCGACGAGCACGGAACGCCAGCGGAGCTCGCCGCCGCCAAGGCCGACAAACCGGTGGAGGAATTTTGCGCCGAGATGCACCAGACCCAGGCCCGGATCGCTGAAGGCTTCCGCCTGTCTTTTGACCATTTCGGCCGCTCGTCGAGCCCGCAGAACCATGCCCTGACCCAACATCTCGCCGGCAAACTGGCCGAGGCCGGGCTGATCGAAGAGGTCAGCGAAAGACAGGTCTACTCACATGCCGATGGCCGCTTCCTGCCAGACCGATATATCGAGGGCACCTGCCCAAATTGCGGCTATGACAAAGCGCGCGGCGACCAATGCGAGAACTGCACCAAGCAGCTCGACCCCACGGACCTGATCGAGCCGCGCAGCGCGATCTCAGGCTCCACCGACCTTGAAGTGCGGGAGACCAAGCACCTCTACCTGCGCCAATCCACCATGAAGGATCAGCTCGACAGCTGGATCAATTCCAAAACCGACTGGCCCGTTCTGACCACCTCGATTGCAAAGAAGTGGCTTCACGATGGGGACGGGCTGCAGGATCGCGGCATTACCCGCGACCTGAACTGGGGCGTGCCCGTCAAGAAAGGTAATGAGGACTGGCCAGGCATGGAGGGCAAAGTCTTCTATGTTTGGTTCGACGCACCGATCGAGTATATCGCCGCGACCCATGAATGGGCCGATGCCCACAACAAGGATGACGCCGACTGGCTGCGCTGGTGGCGTACCGACAAAGGCGCCGACGATGTCCGCTACGTACAATTCATGGGTAAGGACAACGTCCCATTCCACACGCTCAGCTTCCCAGCCACGATCATGGGGTCCGGCGAGCCATGGAAACTGGTCGACTACATCAAGTCCTTCAACTACCTCAACTACGATGGCGGCCAGTTCTCCACCTCACAGGGCCGCGGTGTATTCCAGGATCAGGCGCTTGAAATCCTGCCTGCCGATTACTGGCGCTGGTGGCTCCTGAGCCATGCCCCGGAAAGCTCCGACAGCGAGTTCACCTGGGAAAACTTCCAGGCCGGGGTCAACAAGGACCTTGCCGACGTGCTCGGCAATTTCGTCTCGCGCGTGACCAAGTTCTGCCGTTCGAAATTCGGCGAAGAGGTTCCCGAAGGTGGCACGTTGGGCGATACGGAACAAACGCTGATCAGTGAGTTGACCAAACGCATCCGCGCCTATGAAGACCATATGGACGCGATGGAGGTCCGCAAGTCCGCCGCTGAACTGCGTGCCATCTGGGTTGCGGGGAACGAGTACCTGCAAAGCGCGGCACCATGGTCCGTGTTCAAAACCGATCCGGAAACTGCCGCCGCTCAGATCCGCCTGTCCCTGAACCTGATCCGGCTTTACGCGGTGCTCTCAGAGCCCTTCATTCCCGATGCCTCGGCGCGGATTCTGGAGGCCCTGCAGACCGAGGATGACAGCTGGCCCGACGACATCGTCACTGCGCTGTCCGTCCTGCCTGCGGGTCACGCCTTTACGGTTCCGGACGTTCTGTTCTCGAAAATCACTGATGAGCAGCGCGAGGGATGGGCCGAGCAGTTCTCCGGCACACGCGAATGACGCCGGAAATCGCGACCTCGTGACTTGACCGGGCGCGTCCTCGCCCCAAACTCTGGGACATGAGACAACTTGTAACCATCACAGCCCTTCTTCTGGTTCCGGCGCTCCTGCCGGCAGCAGGGCTTGCCAATTGCCCCGCCCTGCCCGACCGTAGCCCGCGCCATATCGAGTTGATGGAACTGGTTGCCAAGGCGCCGGATGAACAGACCGCGCGCCAGCTGTCCAATGAATTGTGGGAAATCTGGGCCACAGCCCCCGACGAGGTCTCACAGGAGATACTCAATCGCGGCATGCAACGCCGCGCGGCCTATGACTTCGTGGGCGCCCTTTCGGATTTTGGCAAACTTATCGAATACTGCCCGGATTACGCCGAAGGCTACAACCAGCGGGCTTTCATCAACTTCATCCGTCAGGACTACCAGACGTCGCTCATCGATCTGGACAAGGCGCTGGAACGGACCCCGGATCATATCGGAGCCGCTGCCGGACGGGCACTCACCTTACTCCAACTCGGTCGGACACGGGAAGGCCAGCTGGCGTTGCGCGACGCCCTGAAACTCAATCCCTGGTTGCCGGAACGCTTCCAGCTTACCCCGGTGCCGGACGCCGCAGAAACAGAGCTCTAAGTACTTTCACCCCATGAGATCTGCAGCTAAGGTCCGGCTGTTGCCCGCGTGGTGGAATGGTAGACACATGGGACTTAAAATCCCTGGGCCGTAAGGCCGTGCCGGTTCAAGTCCGGCCGCGGGTACCATCACCGAATTCTCATCCGTCTCTTCCGGTCGTCCGGACAAAAAACGCGCCCCAAGGGACGCGTCTTCTTTTCGGAGGGTGTGCAGGCAGTATCAGGCAGCTTCAGCCTGGCTGCGCCGCTCGCTCTCTTCGCGCGAGAGCGCGACAGAGGTTCGCACGCCGTTGCCTACGAATTCCATCAGGCCAGAAACGACCCGCTCGTTAGGGTCGATGCCTGCGCAGCTCAGGACCTCGCGGCCGTCTCGGGAGCGCGCCCAACGGGCAATCTGTTCCGGTCCGTTGCCATATTTCTTGTCATCCGCGATCGCATCATCAAGCGCCGCGAGCACAACAGCAGCAAAGAGTTTGCGCGCCCGTTGTCCTTGTTCAAAGTTGAAAGCTGTGCCATCAACGAAATCAGCAGCCATCTCGTCGTCCTTTTATTTTTGGTCTTGTATCTAGGGCGTGGCGGCCTTTCTGACACAAAACATTCGATTCGTCATTGCGTTATAGATATACCTGATATGCTCAAGACGCATAGCTAATTACACCGCATACCGTATTTAGTCGTCTTGTCCGCCCTACAAGGGGCAGATATAGGGTGGTCCAAACAATGATCAACCTTTTGTCAAGGAAATGACACAATGCCAAAAATTAACGGTAATGAAATTCGGCCAGGAAACGTCCTGGAGCACGCGGGCGGTCTTTGGGTCGCGGTGAAGGTCGACCACGTAAAGCCCGGAAAAGGCGGCGCTTTCGCCCAGGTCGAGATGAAGAACCTGCGCAACGGGTCGAAGTTGAACGAACGGTTCCGCTCCGCGGATAAAGTTGAACGCGTGCGCCTCGAACAAAAGGATCAGCAGTTTCTTTATGAGTCCGACGGCATGCTGACCTTCATGGATACCGAAACTTATGAGCAGATCGAATTGCCCGCCGACATCCTCGGCGAACGGCGCCCGTTCCTGCAGGACGGCATGATTGCCGTGATCGAATATTACGAATCCGAGGCTCTAAATGCGACGCTGCCGCAGAAAGTGACCTGCAAGGTGGTGGAGACCGAGCCGGTCGTCAAAGGCCAGACAGCAGCCAACAGCTTTAAACCTGCGGTACTCGACAATGGCGTGAAGGTTATGGTGCCTCCCTTCGTCGGTCAGGACGAAGACATCATCGTCAACACCGAAACCATGGAATATTCCGAGCGCGCCTGACCGTGCTTCGGGGATCGGTTGGCATCTACTTGCGCCGCCTGACCCGCGGAATGGAGCTTGCCGAATAGCGGGCCTCCGGGTGTGGAGGATGGCCCTGCGTACGGCTCCAGAACCGTGTCCCCCCGAGCCGCAGCCACAGGGGAATCACTAGAACCGCACCGCATAGGAACCCCGCGGCATGAGCCCAGTATGCGACGCCGCCGGTGTTCGGGTCCGCACCAAGACCGCTAAGAAGTTGCAGCCCGAACCAGACCCCAAGCATGACCCAAGCCGGCAGGGCAAAAACCCGGACGAAAATCAGGATAATCACAAGAATATCGACCTTCGCTTTCGGAAACAGCAACAGATACCCTCCCATGATCCCCGCAATCGCGCCCGAGGCGCCCACAGTGGGAATGTCTGAGCCGGGACTGGACAGAAGCTGCCCCAGCGCCGCGCCGATCCCGCACAGGAGGTAGAAGCCCAGATAGCGCACATGCCCAAGCTGCTCTTCCAAGTTGTCGCCGAAGATCCAGAGAAACAGCATATTCCCGGCAAGATGCATGATCCCCCCATGCAAAAACATCGAGGTGACAAGCGTATGAGGATCGCTGCCCTGCCCGACCTCTGCCGGGACCATGGCCCAGCTGTCGAAAAACCCGGCCAGAGCACGTGGATCGTTGAACAACGGCCAGTAGCTGAGGAAAACGGCTATGTTGAGAATGATCAACCCATAGGTCACGTAGGGAGTCTGCTCAGAAGGATTGTGATCGCGAATGGGAAACATGGCGCTGACGCTGACCGATCGGGAGAAGCCGGTCAAGCGCCCGTGCGCCAGACACACGTCTTGCCCTTTACATCGCCTTCGGTTCGCGGCACCCAAGCTTTGAAGAACGGGGAATGCCAATGACAAAGGCCATTATGATTCAAGGTGCCGGCTCGAATGTGGGCAAGTCCATGATCGTGGCCGGGCTGTGCCGGCTCTACACCCGTCAAGGGCTGCGCGTGCGCCCGTTTAAACCACAGAATATGTCCAACAACGCCGCCGTAACTGCCGATGGCGGTGAGATTGGCCGTGCTCAAGCCCTTCAGGCGCGGGCCTGCGGCGTCGCCCCGATCACGGATATGAACCCGGTCCTTCTGAAGCCCGAAACCGATGTCGGGGCGCAGGTGATCGTACATGGGCAGCGCTTTGCCACCCTGCGTGCCCGCGATTACGCTGCGGTGAAGCCTACACTGCTGGAAAAGGCTGTTGAGAGCTTTGAGCGGCTATCAGGTGAGGCAGATCTCATCGTCATCGAAGGCGCGGGCAGCCCGGCGGAAATCAATTTGCGTAAGGGCGACATTGCCAATATGGGATTTGCGGAAGCCGTCAGCGCGCCCGTAGCACTGATTGGCGACATCGACCGCGGCGGGGTCATCGCTCAACTGGTGGGCACGCATGCCATTCTACCGCCCGAGGACCGCGACCGGATTGAAGCGTTTGCGATCAACAAGTTTCGCGGAGATGTCTCTCTATTCGACGACGGGCTGACCGAGATAGTCAATCGCACCGGCTGGACGTCGCTGGGCGTGATCCCGTGGTTTGCCGACGCATGGCGGTTGCCAGCAGAAGACGTGATGGACATCGCGGGCTCGAAAGGTGGCACGTTTAAGGTTGCCGTCCCCAAGCTGTCGCGCATGGCCAATTTCGACGACCTGGACCCGCTTTCCTCCGAGCCCGACGTGACCGTTGAGATCGTGCCGCCCGGGCGCCCATTGCCTGCCGATGCCGCGCTGGTGCTGATCCCCGGATCTAAATCGACCATAGGCGATCTGGAGTTTTTCCGCGCCCAGGGTTGGGATACCGATCTCTACGCCCATGTGCGTCGGGGCGGGCACGTCATGGGACTGTGCGGCGGCTACCAGATGTTGGGGCGCATCATCAGTGATCCAGAGGGTATCGAGGGCAATGCGGGCTCGGTCCACGGTTTGGGGCTTCTGGATGTGATGACACAGATGCACCCGCAAAAACGACTGGCCGAGGTCACCGGTAAGGCGACTGCGAGCGGTGCACTTGTATCGGGATACGAGATCCACATAGGGGAAACAGGCGGGCCGGATTGCAGCCGGGGCTGGCTGACCATCGATGGCAGGGCGGAAGGGGCCGCCTCACCCGACGGCAAAATCAAGGGTTGCTATATCCACGGCCTGTTCAGTTCGGATGCGTTTCGTCAGGAATACCTGTCGCAACTGGGCGGAAACTCAACACTTCCAGATTATGAGCAGTCGGTTGAGACGACACTGGACACGCTGGCAGATCACCTCGACGCCCATTTGGACACCGAAGCTCTCCTGCAGCTTGCTCGATAGATACCTGGCTTGGAATAGATCCTCGTTCAGTCGAACTCTCTGGCACTCAGCGCACGCTGGATCTCACGGCGCACAAGCTTTCGGATATTTCGCGTGATCCGCTCGCCCATCTCGCCAGTGAGTTCCTGACGAACGGCCCTGGCCAACATGGCCTCGAGGAGCTCCTCGTCGATCTGGGACAAGTCTGGCACATCATGCGGTGCCGGTTCATCGGCGATAACGGCTATTTCGGCCTCCTCGCCCCCGGCATCAACAGAGGTTTCTTTGTTCTCGTCATCCGCAGGCTCATCATGAGCAGCCGCGTCCTCGCCGGCTTCCTCCCCGAGATTCTCGTCCTCCTCTTCGTCGGACAGCGCTTCCGACAAGGCTGCTGAAATATCTATATCCTCGGCGTCTTCTTCCGTGTCGGCTTCGCCGGTTTCCTGAGCCTCAGGAACCTCACCAAGCGCCTCCTCTGCGCCCGATGAACCTTTGGCTATCTCTGAGGTCTCTTCTGAAGGGGCAGCAAAGGGGACCGTGTCCGAAGCAGCATCGATCTGGTCTGCCTCGGGTTCTGCTGGCGCAGCCTCGTCCACTTGCGTTTCAGTCTCTTCCGAGGCGTCGCCAGAGACATCTACATCAGCCTGTTCGTCTGCTGTTACGCGTTCCGCGTTCCAGGCTTCCGTCGTCTCTTCTGACCGCACGAAAACCATTTCGTCTTCATAGTAATCCTCGGGTGCGGAAACACCCCAGCCGCGGGCCTCCGACGGTGCATCTGCCTCTTCTCCGGTGATCTCGTCCTGTGACTCGTCGGATGCTTCCTCTGCCTCTTCGGCAATTACGGACGACAGGTGCAAACGCGATCGCGGCAGGTCCCGGCCAACCATTTCCTCACGGTCAGACGCTGAGACCTCGCCTTCAGGGTCCGACTTCCGCCGCAAGGCCTGGCGCAGCCCCGCGAGATCAATGGCCGTCGGATCCCTTTCCAGCCCATTCTCTTCAAGGCTCTGTGCGGTCGCGGATACCCGGAAGTCAGAGGTCAGAACCAACGCCTCGGTCGTGTCCTCGGTGGCTTCCGCGGAGGGTTCCTCCTTTGGTTCCTCATCGCGCTTGTCTTCCGAAGACTCTTGCGACGGAGCTTCCGCGTCAACTTCATGCCGTACTGGCGTATCAGATACCAATCTACGGATAGAGGACAGGACGTCCTCCACGTCAGTTTTAGGAGCTGAATCCGACATGCTTGGCCTCATTTGCGGGTTTTCAGAAAGGGTAACCCCTGCACCCTTTCGTTTCAACAGATCGTTCAAACTGTTAGTTTTTTTGATACCGCTGCATGATCCGGTCCAGCTTTTTCCCCGCTTTGGAGGTCGAAACAGGAGCATTCTTGACCGCATTGTAATATTCGGCGGGATCATAACGGGTTACAGGCAGGTTTAGGTACTTAACCGTCAACAATCCCATAGAGGCCAGCAACCCGTAGGCCTCCGAGTACACCTGTGTCTCCGCAACAACACGATTCGTGCGCGCATCGAAAAGCGCCTGTTCAGCATCGAGTACATCAAGGGTCGTGCGCGAGCCGAACCGCGCCTCCTCGCGCACACCTTCGAAGGCCACCTCAGCCGCGCTGATCTGGCGATCACTGGCCTGAACCTGCGCATTGGCAACTCTGAGGCGCGACCAGCTGTCCGAGACCGCCTGACGGGTCAGAAGTGTTTGCTGATTCAAACCGGCACGCGCAGCCTGCACCTGCGCCAGAGAGCGGCGATACAGCGCCCGCAACTGCCCGCCTTGATAGATCGGTACACTCAGCGTCAGGCCAACGGACCCATTGTTGTCGATGGTCGAGCTATGACCCACGCCAGCCTCCAGTGAGAGTCGGGGGCGCGTCAGCGCGAGAGAGCGCTGCGCGTTCAACTCACCAGCCTTGACCTCATGCTGGACCTGTCTGATCGCAGGGCTGTTCTGAACGCCGAGACGCCGCGCCTTTTCCACCGTATCCGGGAGGTTCGGCAGCACGACTTTGCTGGTCAGCGCGCCGGGCGCCTTGCCCACTGCGAGACGATAGAACTCACGCGAGATGTCCAACTGCCCCTGAGCGTCAACGAGGGCGCCACGCGCCTGTGCAAGACGCGCTTCTGCCTGAGCCACATCAGTCCGGGTCACCTCCCCGACTTCAAACCGGTCCTCGGCCGCACGCAGTTCCTGAGTTATCAATCGAAGGTTGTTTTCACGCAGCGAAACCACGCGCCCATCCCGCAACACGTTGACATAGGCTTGGACGGCGTTCAGCAGTACCTGCTGTTCCTGCGAGACCAAAGCCGCCCGGGTCGCCAGAACCGTCTCCTTAGCGGCTTCTACCGCCAGAGCCGTTGCCCCGGAGTCGTAGAGCAGCAGCTCGAAGCCGAGGTTGATAGTAGAGGTTAGCGTCGATCGGCTGGGCGTCGCCTGTTCCGATTGGGTCACCGAAGAGCCGCCGTTGACTTGCGGACGCAGTGCCGCGAAAGCACTTGCGACATTTTCGTCTTCGGCCCGAAGCAGGGCTCGGCGCTGCTCGAGCAGGTTCGACGTGTTAAAGGCAGAAACAAGCGCGGATTGCAGAGTCTCGGAGAGTGTCGGCCCAGCGCTGAAAGCGAGCAAAGCAGACAGAGCGATTGGCCTCAAAACTCTCATCTTTTGGGATCTCCTCGCGGTTGCCTCGGGTCTCGCTCGAAAAAACTCAGAAAGTGAAGGCGCGCGGCGCCTCAAAACCCGGCAGAACCGGTGCGCCGGCATTGAATGCCATACGCCAAGTTACGTTTCCATTATGCTTGTATCCTAGGCGGCATTCACCCAACGCACCCTCTGCGAAAAGTGCCGCGATGCGACCGCCCTCCTTGAGTTGCGCCAGTATGGTGTCGGGAACATGCTCAACCGCACCTTCGACCACGATAACATCATAGGGTCCGTGCTTTGCGTCACCCTGCGCCAGTGGAGCTTCGATCACCGCCACATTGTCAGCCCCCTGCTCGCCCAGGATCGACTCGGCCTCACGCGCCATCTCCGCACTCTCCTCGACGGCCACAACAGCCTCGACCATGCAGGCAAGAACGGCGCTCGAATAACCAAGCCCGCATCCGATCACGAGGATCATCTCATCGCGCTGCAAATCCAAGGCATCAAGCATCTTGGCCAGCGTCCGAGGCTCTAGCATCTCACGCCCGTCGCCCAGATCGAGGTTCTCACCCATATAGGCGACCTCGCGTTTCGAAGGCGGAACAAAAGCTTCGCGCTTCACGCTCAACATCGCGTCGATAATGGGAAATTTCGTGACATCGGACGGTCGCACTTGCGTGTCGACCATCATCGTCCGGCTTGTTTCAAAGTCGATCATACTAAACTCACCAGTCTAGTTTCAGATGAATATCGGTGTGCCATAGAAATATACTTCCGACAACGACGATCTCATATCAGATGGACTTGCACGCACAATTTGCTTGGTCTAGAGAACGGGCTCTACTTCGGCGAGTTGGCGGAGTGGTGACGCAGCGGATTGCAAATCCGTGTACACCGGTTCGATTCCGGTACTCGCCTCCAAATCTTTTCAATGACTTAGGCAATGATCAGCCGACCGGAAGGCGATTTTAGTC
>JABDPP010000162.1 GCA_013042765.1 Litoreibacter sp. | reverse complement strand
TCCCGCTTCTGAGCTCGGCCATGGACACCGTGACCGAAGCCCGCATGGCGATCGCAATGGCGCAAGCCGGAGGCATCGGCGTGCTGCACCGCAATCTCAGCATTGAGGAACAGGCCCGCGAGGCCCGGCGCGTCAAACGGTTCGAAAGCGGTATCGTTTACAACCCGATTACTTTGAAGCCCGACCAGACGCTGGCCGACGCCAAAGCGCTGCAGGAACGCTACCGTGTCTCCGGATTTCCAGTGGTGGGTGAAGATGGCCGCGTGCTCGGCATCGTGACGAACCGCGACATGCGGTTTGCCAGCGATGATGCGACCCCGGTCAAAGCGATGATGACATCCGATGATCTCGCAATGCTGCGCGAGCCTGCCGACCTGGGTGAGGCGAAGTCGCTGATGCATACGCGTCGGATCGAGAAGCTTCTGGTTGTTGATGGTGATGGCCGTCTGACCGGGCTTCTGACCATCAAGGATATCGAGCAGGCGGTGCTGAACCCGCAGGCCTGTAAGGACGAGCTGGGCCGCTTGCGGGTGGCTGCGGCGACCACCGTGGGCGACGCGGGCTTTGAGCGCTCCGAGGCGCTTGTGGACGCCGGCGTGGATCTGATCGTGATCGACACGGCGCATGGCCATTCCGAAGGCGTGGCGCAGGCAGTGGAACGGGCCAAGAAGCTTTCCAATGAAGTTCAGATCGTCGCCGGCAACGTTGCGACGGCAGAGGCGACACGAGCGCTGATCGGCGCGGGTGCGGATGCGATCAAAGTTGGGATTGGCCCCGGATCGATCTGCACGACCCGCATGGTCGCGGGTGTCGGCGTGCCGCAGCTCACCGCTATTCTCGATTGTGCCGAGGGCGCGCGCGAAAGCGGAACGCCCGTGATTGCTGATGGCGGTATCAAGTTCTCCGGCGATTTTGCCAAGGCTATCGCCGCGGGTGCGTCCTGCGCCATGGTTGGATCGATGATTGCCGGCACGGATGAGAGCCCGGGCGAGGTCATTCTCTACCAGGGCCGCAGCTTCAAGAGCTACCGCGGCATGGGCTCGCTCGGCGCTATGGCGCGCGGTTCCGCGGACCGGTACTTCCAGAAGGATGCGGCTTCCGACAAGCTCGTGCCCGAAGGGATCGAAGGGCAGGTGCCTTATAAGGGATCGGCCAGTGCTGTGATCCACCAGTTGGTGGGCGGTTTGCGCGCGGCGATGGGCTATACCGGCTCCGGCACCATCGAAGAAATGCACGCCAAGTCAAACTTCGTCAGGATCACCGGCGCGGGCCTCAAGGAGAGCCATGTGCATGACGTCCAGATCACCCGGGAGAGCCCGAACTACCGGATCGGCTAGATGACCCCTCCCGCAAGGCTGGCGGCGGCCATCGAGATCCTCGACGCCTATCTGGCGGGCAGCGCTGCTGAAAAGGCGCTGACGGGATGGGCCCGGCGATCCCGCTTTGCGGGCTCGAAAGACCGGGCGGCGATCCGTGACATCGTCTTCGTTTGCATCCGGTGCAGGCGCTCCTTCGCCGCCATGGGTGGGGGGGAATCCGGGCGCGGGTTGGCGCTGGGATACCTGTGCGACGCGGGGCTCGACCCGGCCGACTGGTTCACCGGGGACGGGCATGCTCCTGGGACGCTGACCGCCGGGGAGAAGGCCGCGATCGGAGATCTGGAGGAGATGCCGGATGAGGTCCGCCTCGACGTGCCGAATTGGCTCTTGGACGATCTCAAGGCCTCGCTCGGCGATGATTTCGGGGCTGTGATGACGCAGATGCGTGCCCGCGCCAGCGTGTTTCTGCGGGTGAACAGCGCGCGCGTGAGCATCGCTTCCGTCATATCCAAGTTGGAAGCGGAGGACATTGCCGCGGAGCCGCACCCTCTCGCCAAGACAGCAATTCTGGTCACCCGGAATGCACGAAAATTGCGTCAAAGCAGCGTGATAGAGAGCGGTCTTGCCGAGTTTCAGGATGCCGCGTCGCAGGCCGTTTGCGCCAGTTTAGTGGTCGCACCGGAGGCCCGGATCCTTGATTACTGTGCCGGCGGCGGGGGCAAGGCACTGGCGCTGGCCGACCGGCCACATGGCGCGGTGTTTGCCCATGACGCGGACCCCGCGCGTATGCGTGACCTGCCGATCCGCGCAGCGCGGGCCGAGGTTGAAATCGAGGTGCTCGGCCCGGAGGCTGTCATCGCGAACGCTCCCTATGACATCGTCTTTTGTGATGTGCCATGCTCTGGCTCAGGGGCATGGCGGCGGGCGCCGGATGGTAAGTGGCGGCTGAGCCGCGAGATGCTCGACGACCTGTTGCGAGAGCAGTCAGATATCCTCGAGGGAACCTATCCCATGGTGGCCCCAGACGGGGTCTTGGCCTATGCGACCTGCTCCTTGCTCGATGTGGAGAATTCGAAACAAATCGAAGCGTTCCTGGCACGCCACCCGGACTGGATTTGCACCTTTTCCCAGAGGTTTACGCCGCTTGACGGGGGCGATGGATTTTTCTGCGCGCACTTGACGCGCAAGCCCGGAACTCTCTAGCGTTCTCTCCAAGGCATTTGATTAGAAAATTAAGACGGGCTTAAGAGTTCTCGTCGACCTTCATTTTTGATTGATTCTTGTTGGAGAATTTTGTGTGGCCCATGCGGCAGAGCCTTTTGGGGCGTTAGCAAAAACCGCTCAGACGCTTGCGCCGCGTTCGGTCTGGATCGCATGGCTCGCGACCGCCGTCATCGCTCTCGGCGTGTTCGCGCCTTATCGGTCGGTTTCGCTTGTCGCGATGGTGATCGGGGCGTCGCTTGCAGCCAGCGTCGTTCTTATCCTGATCTTGAACCGAGCCGGTCGCGCAGCACCCGCCGCTGCTGATCTGGCCGATCTGATCGCCAATGATGAACGTGCGGTCTTTCTTACGACGGAGGCGGGCAAGGTTCTCACTCGCAATGCTGCGGCGCGTACGCATTTCGGTGATTCCGGTGGCGATGTTCTGGAGCGTGTGCTCGAGACCACGTTTTCCAATGCAAATGCCATCGTCTTTCGTCTTCAAGCCAAGGCGACGCGTCAGAACGCGGCACGGGAAGACGTAGTGACCCGAAACGGGCGCTTTCTGGTCGCTGTGCATAAGGTTCAGGACGCGAGTTTCCTGTGGTCGGTGGAAGAAGCGCAGGATCGCATTTCCCCGACCCGTACCGCCGACAAGATCAGCTTGCCAATGATGACAGCTGGCGGCTCCGGAACCATTCTGTTCATGAACGACGCAATGCGACGCCTCGTGGGTGGGCGCGCGAAATCGCTTGATAAGCTCTTTACAGAAATTCCAAGCCAGTCCGGTGCTGTCGTGACACTGGCTGCGGCGGACGGGCCGATCGATGTCCGTGTAATCATCGTCGAGGGCTCCGGCGGGCGCACGGAGTTTTTTCTGGCACCATCCAGCGACGAGGTCAGTCCGACCGCTGCCACGACGCTGGACACGCTGGAGGATTTCCCGGTGGCTTTGCTCAAGATCTCTCCGGATGGTGGAATCAAGGAAGCGAACCGTCTGGCCCGAGACTTGCTGCGGATTAGGCCGGATGAACAGACGGGTATCTCAGATGTCGTTGAAGGTTTGGGAAAGAACATTCCCGACTGGCTGTCCGATGCCGCCGAAGGGCGATCGCTGCACAAGCCGGAAGTCCTCAGGGCGCGCAATGCGGATGAGGAGGTCTTTCTCCAGATCACGTTGGGGCGGATAATTGAGCGGGGTGAGGTTTCCTTGATGGCCATGGTGTCCGATGCGACCGAGCTGAAGACCCTAGAGGCGCAGTTTGTGCAAAGCCAGAAGATGCAGGCTATCGGTCAATTGGCGGGTGGTGTGGCGCATGATTTCAATAATCTTCTGACCGCGATCTCGGGTCATTGTGATCTGTTGATGTTGCGCCATGATCCCGGTGATCCGGATTACGGCGACCTTGAACAGATTAATCAGAATGCCAACCGGGCGGCTTCTCTTGTCGGGCAACTGTTGGCGTTCTCGCGCAAACAGAATTTGCAGCTCGAAGTGCTGGATATGCGCGATACTCTTGCGGATCTTACGCATCTTCTGAACCGGCTTGTCGGCGCTCAGATCTCTTTGTCGCTGACCCACGATCCGCAGTTGATGACCGTGCGCGCAGACCGGCGCCAGCTTGAGCAGGTGATCATGAATCTCGTCGTCAATGCACGTGATGCGCTGGACGGGGGCGGCGAGATCTACATCGAGACGCGAAATCTGAAGCTGAAGTCAGATCTTAAGCGAGACCGGGCCCGGGTCCCCCGCGGTGATTATGTTCTGGTGAAGGTGACGGATAATGGCTGTGGTATCCCGGCAGAGAAGCTTCCCAAGATTTTTGAGCCCTTCTACACCACCAAGAAAACCGGCGAAGGTACCGGGCTGGGTCTCTCGACAGCCTACGGCATCGTGAAGCAATCGGGCGGTTTCATCTTTGTCGACAGTGAGGAAGGACATGGCACGGCCTTTACAATTTTCTTCCCGACCTTCGACAAACCCGCTGAAGAACCTGCCAGACAAGTTGCAGCCGATCCCGGCCTTGATCATGGTCTGGCGGAAGGCGTTGTCTTGTTGGTTGAGGATGAAGCGCCGGTTCGTGCATTTGCGTCGCGCGCCCTCAAATTGCGCGGCTATCAGATCCTTGAAGCGGAAAGTGCCGAGGAAGCGCTTGAACTTCTGAGCGATGCGGAGCTTTCCGTTGATATCGTGGTGACCGATGTGGTGATGCCGGGTCTTGATGGCCCAACCTGGGTGAAGGAAGCCCGCAAAACCCGTCCGGACATGCGTGTTGTGTTTGTTTCGGGGTACGCAGAAGACAATTTTGCCGAAGACCAGGCACGGATCCCCAATTCCGTCTTCTTGCCAAAGCCCTTTTCACTCGAGGAGCTTACTGCGACTGTCCGCGGGCAACTCACAAAGGCGGCATAATTTTTGCGGGTTCGACACGACATAAAAAAAGCCCATTACAGGGGCGGCGGGCCCTCTCTAACTCTACTTTAGCCCACCGCTAAGCGCAGCTTCATGC
>JABDPP010000156.1 GCA_013042765.1 Litoreibacter sp. | reverse complement strand
AACTATCTCGGCGCACAGGTTATCGACCTGCCAACCGGCGAGGTCTACTCGGCGCTTCAGCGCGGTGTGGTTGATGCGACCGGCTGGACGCAGATCGGCCTGATTGACCTGAAGTGGAACGAGTTCCTGAACTACCGCATCGAGCCGTGCTTCTTCTCCACCGATCTTGGGTCATCGTGAACTTTGAGAAGTGGAACTCCCTGTCCGACGAAGCCAAGAAGATCGTTCAGGATGTTGCTATCCAGCACGAGAAAGACAGCGTCGAGGCGCTTCGCACCAAGCGTGACGAGGATTTCGCAGCTCTGGACGCGGCAGGCATGAAGGTCGTGTCGCTCGAAGGGGAAGCCAAGGAGAACTACCTCGCCGCTGCCCGCGAAAAGACCTGGGAGCGGATGCAGGGCCTGATGGCTGAACAGCCCGGCGGCACTGGCAACTATGACCGCTTGATCGAGCTCTTCTACGACCTCAACGCGGCCAAGTAATCGCCACGTGATCCAAAGAGCGGGCCTGCCGGTCTGGCGGGCCCGCTCTCAGTGACAGGCCAGGAATGCCGCAATGATCACCAAAGCCTATACTACGTTGCTCTATGCAATGGCATTCATTGCCGGTCTTACGCTTGTCTGGTTGATGATTTCGGTTATCGCATCGGTCCTGATGCGCAATGCCGGATTGCAGCCCTTCGCCTGGCTGTTTACGTCGGCCGAATACGGGCTTCTCTACATGACGATGCTCGGAGCACCCTGGTTGGTGCGCGAAAAGGGCCATGTCCATATCGAGCTGGTTACTTCAGCCTTGCCTGACCGTCCCCGACGTGTTGTCAGCCGGCTCGTCGCAGCAGCCTGCGTGATTGTCTGCCTCATACTTGCATGGAAAGGAACTGACCTGTTCCTGACCAATATCGAGCGCGGAGACTATGATACCCGCGCCTATTATTTTCCGCGCTGGATGCTGACTATCGCCTTCCCTCTGAGCTTCGGTTTGATGGCGATTGAGTTTTCGCGTTTTGTTTTCGGTTCGGAGCTGATGCACACCGGCGAAGCAGGGATACACGAGTAATGGAATGGTTCGAGGCTCTGGCCCTGCTCCTGGGAATAATCGTGTTCCTCATGGCGATGGGAATGCCCGTCGCGCTGGCGTTTCTGGCCGCAAATATTGTGGGGGCATGGGTCTTCATGGGTGGCGAGCGTGGTGTTGCGCAGCTTCTCAACAACGGCCTCGGTTCTTTGACAAAATATGCGCTGGTGCCGATCCCACTTTTTCTGCTGATGGGGGAGATCTTCTTTCACACGGGCCTTGGCGGACGAATGTTTAACGCGATCGACAAGCTGCTGGGAAAGCTCCCGGGACGGTTGAGCTACGTTACAGTTCTGGGCGGCACTGCCTTTTCGACGCTTTCCGGCTCTTCGATGGGCTCCACTGCGCTTCTTGGCTCGCTCATGGTGCCGGAGATGAGCCGCCGCGGCTATAAATCCCATATGAGCATCGGGCCCATTCTCGGAACGGGTGGGCTTGCGATTATCATTCCACCCTCCGCTTTGGCCGTGCTTTTGGCCACGCTGGCGCAGATCGACGTGGCAGCACTACTGATCGCGGGAGTAATTCCGGGGCTGATCCTTGCGGCGTTCTATATCGCGACGATCTGGCTTCAGACCAGTATAGATCCGGACGCGGCCCCGGCCTACGAGGTGGCGCCGATGTCCTTCGGACAAAAGTTGGGCCTGCTGGTGCGCGAGGTTGTCCCGATGGTCGGTGTCATGGTGGTCATTATCATCCTGATGATCCGCGGCTTCGTCACGCCGTCCGAGGCCGCGGCGTTCGGTGCGTTGGGCGTGCTGATCCTAGCTGCGGTTTTTCGCTGCCTGACCGTGGAAGCAATGCGCAAATCCATTGTGGGTGCGTTGCGGGTCACGCTCATGGCCTATCTCATCGTGTTCGGTTCCGCGACGTTTAGCCAGCTTCTAGCCTTTTCAGGCGCGTCACGGGGGTTGGTGAACTGGGCGATCTCATTCGAGCTGGCCCCGCTTGCGATGCTGGCCGTGATGTTTGCCGTACTGCTCTTGCTGGGCATGTTCATGGAACAGATCTCGATCATGCTTTTGACCGTGCCAATCTTCTTTCCCTTGGCAAACACGCTCGGGTTCGACCCGATCTGGTTTGGCCTGATCATGCTGCTTTCACTTGAAATCAGCTTCACGACCCCGCCCTTTGGGCTGCTCTTATTCGTGATGAAGGGTGTTGCGCCTCCGGGGACGACCATGCGCGAGATTTACACCTCCGCATTTCCGTTTATCGGGTGCTCCCTGATGCTTGTCGCGTTACTGGTCGGCTTCCCGCAACTGGCGCTCTGGTTGCCTTCACTTTGATTGGTCAACTGCCGCTCACGGGAGCCGTCAGGCACCGGTGTCGCCGAGCGCATGATCTGGAATTCGCTACATCTGAAGGTCTGCGTTACCGATCCAAGCGAACGTTTGCCGACGGATCCCTGGCGACCGTCCGGGTTTCACATCGAGGCGTTGGCAATTGGCCTCGCGTTCTTTCCGATTGACCCAGATCATTGCGGATATGAGGTTTCCCAAGTCTATTCATATTACGCAGCGAAGAGGGCGCTGCCGTGAACACAATGGGTGTTTGC
>JABDPP010000143.1 GCA_013042765.1 Litoreibacter sp. | reverse complement strand
GCCCGGGGACACTAACGGCGCAGCCAGCCGCGCGCCGATTCCGGTGCCGCAGGCAAGATCCAGAACGCTTTCGCCCGGTCGCGGGTTTGCGAGGGCGACCGCCTTTCGGGCCCAGACGCCAAAAAGGGTCGAAACGAGGTAATCCTCGTAGGCCTGCGCTGCGGTGATGTTGGGGGCGGTGTCCTGGCTCATGTATTCTTCCTTCTAGAGGCGCGAGGGTCGTGTCGGCCATTCCTGCCTCAGCAAACCGGTGCGCTTGATCTGCGACGCTGCGGTCGCCTTCCCGGCGGACCTTATCGTGTCGTCCGATGCAGCGCAAAGCGCTTCCCCCGACGACAAGCGTGGCGGGGTTGTGGCGCTGAAGAAGCCAACGCAGAAATCTGATCGTCAGGTATCTTCTGGCCCACAGCGCCGGACGCGCGCGCAAGCACTGCTGGGCAGATGGGACCTACCAACCGGCATCAGGCCTCTGGCCGGGCCGAAACTCAATCTGTGTGACCGCTTTCGGGCTCCCAGCGGAGATTGAGATGTTTCAAACAGGCTTTGATAGCCGGACGCATACCCAGCGCAGAAAGCCGCTGTGGGAACGAGTGTCATTGAATGAAATTTGACTAGATGAAAGTTCTCTGGTCATGCTGCTTATACACGACAGGGAGGTTTGACGAGATATGGAGCTCAAACAGGTTGCGATGCTGATTGCAGATCGGGCCGAGTCCACTCGGCGGCCTTCTGAAAACAAAGCCGGCGCTTTGAACCGCCTGCGCAGACATAAAAAAATGCCAAAGTTGGCAAAGTGAAACGAGTGTTGAGTTACGGGAGGAGACGGTAACGATGATTGAACTATCCGAAGAACAAATGGGGCTTTTGCAATTTTCCCAACAAGGCGACTGGATGGTCTTCAAGATCATGATCGCCGTGGCCGCGGGGATGATTCTCGCGGATTACTTTATTGGAATCAAAGAAAAGAAGCGGATGGGCTTCTTTGATATCATATTCGTGACCTTTTTCCTGCCCCTAGTGTTGGTGACGCTCACTTGGCCTGTTTCAAAACCAATTGTTCTGTCCCTGGTCAGCCAGGCACTGGGATATTAAGAGCTTGGCTGTCCGGGAAGCGCAGTTTTCCGCCACATCCTATGCAGGCAGAAATCGGCTTCGCGCCAGCTGAGTAATATCATCCGGGGCCGCGCTGTCGGCTTGCCGCTTAGCGCGACCCCTTTCTGGGTTGCCTTTTTCTCGTCTTGCCCCGGCCGAAGCCTGAGCGGGCGAGCACGCCCCGGGAACTGGCGATATCCCAAATCCGCCCACCTCCGGGCTCTGGACAGATCAAGATCAGTTTCAGTTCTGTCGTGAGAGGCCATAACTCCGCTAAAGGTATGCTCTACGGGCCGGTTGGCCATTGTCTCCGGAGATTTTCGGAGTAGAGATTGCGACGATCCAAAGGTGAGGAGGACAGGTTATGGGTAAGGAAACGATCGGCTTTGTCGGGGTTGGCTTGATGGGCCACGGCATGGCCAAGAACCTGCTGGATGCGGGCTATCCGCTTACGGTGATTGCCCACAGAAACCGCGGACCAGTGGAGGATCTGAAGGAGCGCGGCGCAACGGAGGCAAAGACCCTTGCGGAACTGGCCGGTGCCGCCTCGATCATCCACGTCTGCGCGCCGGGATCGCCTCAGGTCGAGGCCATCGTGACAGCCCTGATGCCGGCGCTGAAGCCTGGCAGCGTCATTGTGGATTGCTCAACATCTGATCCAACCTCCACAGTTGCGCTCGCCTCCAGGCTGAAGGACGGTGGTTTCCACATGGCCGATGCCCCGCTTGGCGGAACACCGGTTCAAGCCCAGAGCGGTGAGCTTGCCACGATGGTTGGCGCGGAGGGCGACGTGTTCGCGCGGCTGGAGCCCGTGATTTCAGCCTGGGCTGAGGCCATTGTTCATATCGGCCCCTGTGGCGCCGGGCACAAAATGAAGCTTCTCAATAACTTTCTGTCACTTGGCTACGCGGCTCTCTATTCGGAGGCGCTCGCCCTTTCGGAAAAAGTCGGGATTTCGACAAAGCAATTTGACTCGGTCATCCGCGGCAGCCGGATGGATTGTGGGTTCTACCAGACATTCATGGGCTATGCGGTCGAAGGAAATCGCGACTCTCACAAGTTCACGCTGGCGAACGCCCTGAAGGACATGCGCTATCTCGAAGCCGTGGCGGACGATGTTGATCTCGCCAATCCGATCGGGAACGCGGTAAAAAACAGTTTCGCCATGGCGCTGGCTGCCGGCGGGGATGGAGCGGAAGATTACGTGCCGCACCTCGTCGACTTCGTTGCCAAACGCAACGGTGTCGTGAAGTCCTAGGGTCGGCTGCCTGCGCGGCGCGCCTTCGTGCGGGCGGAACATGCCCTGCGAAACCCGCCCCGAACGGCGACTATTTCTTGAGGTGGGTGCGCCAATCGTGCTGCGGCCGGAAGCCCAGCAGATCCCTAGCCTTTGCATTGGCGTAGAACGTCTCGTCCTCCCCCAGATCCCGCGTCAACGGAACGCCATCGTAGAACCGCGCGATCAGTTCAGACGTCTTCAACCCAACCGAATGATTGTCGTTTGCCACGTTGAAGACCTGATAGCCAAGCCCGTCCACCCTGAGGCAGCGGTCGACCATATGGCCGAGGTCACGCGCGTCGATATAGGCGAATATGTTTCTGCGGCGCAGGTCCGGATCCTCTAGATAGGCGGGGAAATCCAGCTCGTATTCATGCGGCTCAATCACATTATTGATCCGCAAGCCGTAGATGTCGAAGCCGGAGCGCCTCTGGAAACTGCGCGCGGTGACTTCGTTCGCCACCTTGGACATCGCATAACTGTCTTCCGGCACCGTCGGATGCTCCTCGTCGATGGGAAGATACTCGGGCTTGCGCTCTCCATCGGCAAAACAAACGCCGTAGGTTGTCTCAGAAGACGCGAAAACGATCTTGCGGATGCCAAATTTAACGGCCGCATCGATGATATTGTATGTCCCGATCGTGTTGACCCGGAAACACTCATTGTCCGGTTTCAGTAGAATGCGGGGCACGGCCGCGAAATGGACAACCGCGTCGAATTTCGGGATGCCGGTCCCGGGCTCGAG
>JABDPP010000125.1 GCA_013042765.1 Litoreibacter sp. | reverse complement strand
ATCTGCGGGTAAGAGCTCCAGTTTCCCAGTTCGAGATCCGGCAGCCGAGGTGCGGACGGGTTAATGAAAGACTTGCCCAGAAAGAAGGCAAGCCCGGTCCCGAAAATGAACAGCGAGATACCAACGGCAATATCATTGACCCTCGGCAGGCTGCAGATCAGGCCGTGCACAAGCGCAAGGCACGCGCCTGCAAATCCTGCAACCAGAACACCCAGCCAGGGCGATCCGGTCAGCACAGCGGTGCCGTAGCCGCTCATGGCGCCCATCACCAGAATGCCCTCAAGGCCGAGATTGACCCGTCCTCCCTTCTCGGTGAGCGTCTCACCGAGGCTTACGAAAAGATACGGGGTAGAGACGCGGATCGCGCCGCCAAGAACCGCGATGAGAACACCCCACCAGCCCAGATCACCTCCCTCGATCATGACGGCTGCACCTCCTTGGGTTGAAAGATCTTGAAGCGTCCGTAGGCCGCGTTCGAGGCCAGTACGACCACGAAGAGAAGGCCCTGAAGCACCTGCGTGGTTGCATCGGGAAGATCAAAGCGGCGCTGCAGCAGCCCACCGCTGGCGGAGATACCGCCCAGCAGGATGGCTACGAAAATGATCGCGGCAGGGTTCTGACGGGCCAGAAACGCCACCAAAATGCCAGCGTAGCCGAAGCCTACGACCAAGGATTCACTTGCAAACCCGTGCACGGCCATAACCTCGAAGGCGCCTGCAAGACCTGCCGCCGCGCCGCCAAAGAAGCAGCAGATCAGCACCATGCGGTTGATCGGAAGACCCGCCATCTGGGCCGCTCTCTGGTTTCCGCCCAGAACATCGACGCCGAAACCAAACGTGGTGCGTCGCATCAGGACATAAAGGACGAGACAAGCAACAATACCCGCACCTAGCCCCCAGTGCACATCGACAATCGACATGACGCCGACGCGAAGCTCTTCGGGAATACTCCAGCTTGAGGTTTTCAGAACGCGGTCATAGTCGCGGATCGGGCCGGAGATCAGATGATACATGATCGCAATGGCAATGTAGTTGAGCAGCAGCGTCGAGATCGTCTCGTTCACACCGCGGAACTGGCGCATCGCACCGGCCGCCGCGATCCACAGACCTCCTGCAACGGCACCGGCCAGCCCCATGACGAGCACGCCGGCCCAGAACGGCCAACCGCCCAAGAGAACACCCACCAGCACCGTGGCGACTCCGCCCACGACAAGCGCGCCTTCGCCGCCGATGACAAGCAGCCCCGCCCGCGCAGGGATCGCCGTGCAGAGCGCTGTCAGCATCAAAGGCGCAGCGTTCGTTAGCGTGCTTTCAATGGAGATCTGTTTGGCAAAAGAGCCTAGATAGAGGATGTAGTAGACATCAAAGGGGTTGTGGCCAAGCGCGGCCACATACACTCCGAAAAGTCCGAGTGTGATTGCGAAAGCGGCCGCATTGATTGCCACCGCTTCCGCGCTTTTGTGGAAAGCACTTCCCATTTTTAAGAAATGTCCTGCGGGAAGGTTACCCGACCGCACCCTCTACGAAGAATTTTACACCAAGCTTGAAGGGTGTGTCGGAGTTCGAGATGACCTCGCCCTCTTTCAGGATCACGTTGCCCTGATTGTCGTTCAACGGGCCGGAGTAAATCTGCAGTGTGTCGTCGATCAGGGCCTGCTTGGCAGCCATGACCTCGTCGCGGACCTCTTGTGGAACCGCGGCACCGAACGGGCTCAGGCCGACCATATCTTCCTTGAAACCACCGCGTTTGAGGTTCGGGTAAGGCTTGCCGTTCACAAACGCTTCCACGAACTCGGCACCGGAGGCCCAGTTCCACTCGGCCCCTGTCAGGAACCCGTTCGGCGCAAGCGATCCGAGATTGGAATGGTAGCCACAGCTGTAGACGCCGCGTTTCTCGCAGGTCTCGACCGAAACCTTCGGGCTGTCGACATTGGCGATGATCACGTCACAGCCCTGGTCGATCAGGCTGTTGGTGGCCTCTGCCTCGCGCACCGGATCGTTCCACTCGCCCGTGATGACCACGTTACAGGTCAGGTCGGGGTTCACGGACCGGGCGCCCAAGACGTAGCCGTTGCAGTTGTTGTAGATGAAATAGAGCGGCTTGGAGCCGATGAAGCCGATCTTGCCGGTTTTCGACATCCGGCCAGCCGCGATGCCGCACAGGTAATGTGCTTCCTCTGTATAGCCGCGGTAGCCGATGACATTCTTCGGATCGCCATCTTTCCAGATCGCACCGATATGGGTGAAAAGGACATCCGGATAGGCTTCTGCCATCTTCTTGATGCTGCCCCAGTAACCGAACGAGGTGCCAAAAATCACTTTAGCGCCATCAAGCTCGATCATGCTCTGGATGACTTTTTCAACTTCCGCAGTCTCGGGCACGTTTTCCTGCTCGACCACTTTGATGCCGTCGATCGCGGCAATTTTCTGGGCTGCGTCCCAATGAGACTGGTTCCAGCCGAAATCCTGACGCGGTCCGACGTAAATGAAGCCAACGGTCACGGGACCGGCTGCAGAAACCATGCTCGGCAACACGGCGGCAAGAGAGCCTGCGGCAATGACATTCCCACCTTGACGAAGGAAATTTCTACGGGAAATCTTGGACTTATGTGACAACGTTCAGTCTCCGTTATTCGGCTACCAAGCCTCGCACAGCCCAGAAGGGGCGCGCCACCGGCAGCGTTTGTTTCAAAACCTGTGATCCTTCCGGATCAGGTTGGTTCAGGAAATGACGCCGCTTCCAGGATCGTCGGAGGGGACACTTCCTCGGTGGCTTCTGGTAATTTTGCGGATGATTTGGAGTCAACGAACGCGCCCAGCGTGGGACTGTCATACAATCGAAAAACGATTCATTAAGCCTAATTTGTGCAAAAATCGGCATTTTGCACAACTTTTAGGCGATACCATTTCGCTCGCACGCCGAACGTCTCGGCGCCTCCCCGCCCGAATACGGGTCCAATTCCCAGTGCAACCACCGGAAATTCGCACCTCAAACCATCGTCCGCTTGTTGCTGAGATTTCAGCGCGGGACCAGCACCGGAATCTTACTGAAGGCCAGAACCTCCGCCGTCTGGCTCCCTAGGAGCATCCGGCCAAGCCCGCGACGGCCATGCGAAGCCATGACGATCAGATCGCAACCCTGTTCGGTGGCCGCCTCCATAATCCCGTCGGCTGCGCCCTTATCCGGAACATGAATGGTCTTCATCTCCATGCCCGCCTCACCCGCGATGGATTGTGCCTTTTCCAGTGTTTCATTTGCGAATTCTGCCGCCGCCGCCTCATACTCCTCGACCGGATCGGTCTTTCCGCTCTCGACGTCCCGGGCAATTTCGAGCGCGGACCAGACCTCCGTTACGGTCACACAGTAAAGCTCAGCTCCCACCGCTTTTGCCAGAGCGACGCCGTGCGCAACGGCCTTTTCGGCCAGCTCTGAGCCATCAGAGGTCGTGAGAATTCGTTTATACATTGTATTACTCCATTATCTTCCCTTCGCGCGCCCGGTGGAGGCCTTTTTCCGCCTCTTGGACCGCACGCCCGTCACCCCTTTGCAGACGCCGATGGCCCTGCAGGCAGCACGCCTACTCTCGCACGATAATTGGAAATGGCAAATCGAGCATAGTTTCTCAAAAGCCGCTTCCAATATTGGCAATTCCCGCGTTGAAACAGCGACGCTCACCTATCCACGATCATCCGGGGCCGACTACGCGCCGGCAAGCCAGGCTCCGACGAGGAGCCCAGAGCAGGTCAACACCCCTCCCAGTGGAATGATCCAAGGGACGGTGAACCCGCCTTCGGGCACCGCGACACCCAGTATCTTGAGGCGTAAGAGCGCAAGGTTCACCATGAAGAATACGGCGAGGATCACCTCGGACGTAGTTTTGGCAAGAACGTCGAGCGGCATGAAGAGCGCCATGAAGAGCACCATACCCGTCACCAGAACAGTAGCCCGCAGCGGTGTTCGCGTCACCGGGGAGACCTCGCCGATCCAAGCCGGCAAACGGCCTTCCTTCGACATACCGTAAGCCACCCGTGCGGCCATGATCAGAATGATCACTACACCGTTCATCGTCGCCATGATCGCGATCAGGGTGATGCCGAGCGGCGGGATGCCTGTAAGTTCCTCGAAAAGCAGACTGATCGGCGCATCCGTGGCGGCCATCTTTTCAGGTGAAACCGTCTGCACGGCGATGAAAGAGACGAGGACATAGATCAGCGTGACCAGCACAAGTGTGATCCCGATGGCCCAGGGCAGATCGCGGCGCGGCGTGCGGGCCTCCTCCACAAGATTGACGATGTCGTCGAACCCGATGAACGCGAAAAAGGCGATCAGGCTTGCCGCCAGCACCCCCGAGATCGCCACCGTATCGCCCAAGGGCGGCATCAAGGTCTCGGGCAAATCCGCAAGCGCGCCCGGGTCCATCGAGACGCCGGCAAAAATGATGACAAGGAGTCCGACGATCTCGATCAGTGTCATTGCGCCTGCGATGGCGACAGATTCCCGGATCCCCCACGCGGCGATCGAGGCCATCAGCAACACGATCCCCGCGATCAGCACCTGACGGGGC
>JABDPP010000124.1 GCA_013042765.1 Litoreibacter sp. | reverse complement strand
ATCACGGTCTTATCCACTTCGGTCTGCGCGCCGATCAACTCAAGCTTCGCGAGTTTTTGAGTGGCCTCGGCCGATTCTCCCCATGCGCTGAAAGAGCGACTTTACCGGTTGTGCCCGGATGGCCATTACGGCTTCCTGGATGTCTCGGGCGAGAAGCTTGTAATCCTCGAGATCGTTTGCGACCTCGTCACCTGAAGGTAGGCCTAACTCACCAATGCGTTGAGCGATCATCGCTTGATTAATGATCAACTCGCCGACCGTATTGATCAGGCGATCGACGCGGTCCAGATCCACACGCAGGGTGGGGCGTGGTCCTTTTTGTTCCTTCGGCCTAGGAGTTCTTCTCGCGTCTTTACCGCGCCGTTCCGGGATTTGCTGAGCGAGCTCCTGATCCGGGGCTGCTGTGGTCTCAGCTTGCGATACGTCTGACGTGGCCGAAAGAGGCGGCGCCTCAATCTCAGACGACGTGATTTCGTTGCCCAGCGGCGTAATCTGAAGCTCACATAGCCCCTCAACGAATTCAAAGACTTCGTGAATTACGGTCTCCGTCTCTTCCGTGGCCAATGCGATGGTCCATGCAAGATATGGCTGGGTTTGCTCAAGGGCTTCGAAAGACGGAAGCGCAGAAGCCTCAAGGGCGACTTGCAGACTGCCAAGTTGTTCGAGGGCACCGAACAGAAGCACTGGATCGTGACCATTGGCGAAGAGGTCGGGGCCAGGTTTGAAAAAAATACTGAACTGGCTCAGTACCGGGTCTTCTGGCGTGCCCGCGAGACCGTCCAACTCCAAGGTCATCGGCTGAAACTCAAACTCGGTCGGTGGGGTTGCCTCCTCCTGTGGCTGTGTTCCAAGAACCGCGTCGAGATCTGCCAAAGGCGCAGCAATCGACTGCGCATCGCTGTCCTCTTCATTCCGCGCGGCTTCGACCAGATCCGCCAGAATATCCCCGGAGCGAAGCAGCACGCGCATCAACTCCGGCGTTTTCTCCATCTCATCGTTGCGCAACTTGTCCAGAACCGTCTCAAAGCGGTGGGCGAATTGAACCAAGACGTCCAAGCCAAAAGCGCCCGCGCCGCCCTTGATCGAATGCACAGCGCGAAAAACAGCATTTACGGTTTCCGCATCGGTCTCGCTTTCTGCGATCTGGCCAAGCCCTTCGGAAAGAGCTTCAAGGAGATCTTCGCATTCCTCGAAAAAGGTCTCTCTTATGGAGTTCTGAACGGGCATCTCAGGCCGCGTAGCCCGTGACACGTTTTAGAACAGAGACCAGGGCGACATCGTCGAAGGGTTTGACGATCCAGCCGGTTGCCCCAGCCTGCCGGGCGCGTGATTTGAGGTCGTCGCCGCTTTCGGTTGTGAGCACGAGGATCGGTACAAGCCGGTTCTCTTTCGTTGTGCGGATTCCTTCGATCACGCCAAAGCCATCCATGCGCGGCATATTGATATCCGTAATCACGACATCGGGCCCGCATTCATCGAATTTTTCGAGACCTTCAATACCGTCCTCGGCGCATTCGTAGTTGAATCCTGCCTCTTCGATCGACATGCGAAGCAGGTCTCGGATTGTGCGGGAATCGTCGATTGCGAGCACGCGAAGCGTCATTGCTTTATATCCATTTCAAAGTGATCAGGTTCGAGGCCCAGCAAAACGAGGCTTTCAGCACAGCTCTTTGAGATTTCTGTCACGGTGAACGCAACTGCGTCGCTGAGCCATTGGCATTGCGCGGCGAGCAGGATCTGCAATCGCAGGGCATCCATCCGAGAGACGTCTCGCATCGATATGCAAACCGGAGAATTGAGCCGTTCTTTCAAATAGGAAAATAACGGATCTTCCCCACCTGCGGCCGGTCGTTCCGGCATCACATATTCCCCAATAGTCTCGCTCACCGATCACCGCCCAATCTCATCAATCCCAGAACCGGCCTGCTCAGGAGAGTTCGAGATCCTGAAAGTCCGACAATTGCGGGTTTGATAGACTCAGAGATTTAAGAAAGTGTGGACTTGGAAAGTCGTTTCAGATCGTTCGCTGGAACTGCCAGTGACAG
>JABDPP010000121.1 GCA_013042765.1 Litoreibacter sp. | reverse complement strand
GTGCCTCGGCTCTCCCGGGTTCCTCGCGCTATAAAGATCGCAGAAACGCGACCAATTTTGTTGAAAATGCCAAAAAAATCGATAATGCTTGCGTATGCGTCAAGAAACGATCCAACCTGTCTCAGACACGTCTGCCACGCAGCGCACCTATCTGGCCCTGCGCCGCCTGATCGTGATCGGCGATATCAAGCCGGGCGAGAAACTCAAGATCGAAGGCTTGCGGGCCAAACTGCATACCGGAGCTTCGCCGATCCGCGAAGCGCTGAGCCTGTTGACCTCCGACAACCTTGTCGAACGGATCGATCAGCGCGGTTTCCGCGCCGCTCCCACCAGCCAGGCGAACTTCGAGGAAATCCTCGCCCTGCGCTGTGAGCTTGAGGACATGGCCTTGCGCATGAGCATCGCCAACCGCTCTGAGGCGTGGGAAGAGGACGTCGTTCTGAGCCACCACCGCATGGTGCGGGCGAAAAGCCGTGGCGACGAGGATTTCGAGGATATGCACAAGGCGTTTCACCTCGCCCTCCTCGAGAACTGCAATTCGCCGATCCTGCTGAAGTTCTGCTCGCAGCTTTATGATCTGAACATCCGCTACCGCTACCTTGCGGGCAGCGCGCTCAACTACAAACAGCGCGATGTCTCAAAGGAGCATGAAGGCATCATGAATGCCGCTATTGCTGGTGATGTCGAAGCCGCCTGCGAGCAGTTGCTCAACCACTACCGCAAGACCGGCGCGTTCCTGGTGGGATTGCTGGATGAGGCGGACCTCGCCTGAGACGGCAGGGTCTTGCACTCGCTATTCCCGGACCAGCGTCAGGTCGAAATCGACCCGCAGATACGGCTCATCAACCGTGCCTGATAGCGCGAATCCGTCGGGAAAACTGCCCGCGGGCATCTGCTTATAGGACATGACCAGATCATCGCGCACGCCGAAGACCGTGTCTTCGTCGAGATAGGGATCGTCATCGGGGAAAACCTCGGTGACCAGGTCGCGGAACCCCTCGGCCTTGATGATGAAATGCAGATGTGACGGCCGCCACGGATGCCGCCCCGTCGCGTTCAGGATATCGCCCACCGGCCCGTCCGAGGGAACGGTGTATTCCACCGGTTTCACACTGGTGAACGCGTAGCGCCCATCCGCGCCGGTGGTCTGCAGCCCATGGAAGGAATAGGTGTCCTGATCGGGGTCCTGGCTCGAATAGAGCCCATTGGGCGCAGTCTGCCAGATATCGACAGTGGCGCCCTCGATCGGGTTGCCCTCCGTGTCCTTCACGATCCCCTCGGCGATCAGCACCTCGCCCTCGAACCGACCCTTCAGATCGCCGCCGATCTCAAGCGGGGGCGCGCCCGAAATGTGAAACGGCCCAAGCACGCTGGAGGAAGTTCCTTCGGGGTGCGAATGGAGCATGTCGACCAGCGACGACAGGCCCAGCACATCCGACAGCAGCACGAATTCATGGCGCTCCGCGTCGGAGATCTCGCCGGAGCGTTCGAGAAACTCGATCCCAACCTGCCATTCCTCATGGGTCAGGTTCACCTCCTTGGCGAAAGCGTGCAGATGTTTGACGAGGCTCTCCATGACCTCGTGCAAACGCGGCGGAACCTCATCGCCCATGTATTCCATGAACACGTCGGTGATATTGTCTTTGTTTATATTACGCATAGCTTGGTCCTCATTTCAGCAAGGCAAGGCTCAGTATTGGAAACTCGATCAGCAGGATCAGCACGGCCAGCATCACGCCCGCGAAGGGCAGCGCCCCCAGAAACACGTCCTTGAGCTTGATCCGGTCGTCGTTCAGCGTGGCCTTGATGACGAAGCACGAGATCCCGAGGGGCGGCGTCAGCAGCCCGATCTCCGCGCCCACCACCGTGATGATACCGAACCACACTAGGCTCATCCCCATCGGCTCGATCAGCGGCAGGAACAGCGGCACCACGATCAGGATAATCGAAGCCGTGTCGAGCAGCGTTCCCAGAAACAGCATCAACACCACGTAAAGCACCATGATCGTCCAGAAGCTGGCCTGGTTACCGGCCAGGATATCGGCCAGTTCATTGGGCAGGCCGGCAAGGCCGAGCATCCGGCTGTAGATCGAGGCGGCCGTGACCAGAAACAGGATCGTCGCGGTGATATGGCCGGTCTCCAGCAGCGCTTCCCAGAACCCTCTGAGCGTCATCCTCCGGCGCACCAGGGCAATCACCAGCCCGGCCAGCGCGCCCGCCGCTCCGGCCTCCACCGGGGTCAGCCAGCCGGTATAAATTCCGCCCAGAACGATGGTGATCAGCCCAATCGTCGGCAAGGTCTTGGAGGCGATCACGCCCCACGGCAAAAGCTCGTATTCATCCGCCGGGCGCCCGCCGACGAAAGACGGCGTGAAACGCCCCATGAACCAGATCGCGGCCACATAGGCCACAGCCAGCATCAGGCCGGGAATAACCCCGGCAAGAAACATCTCACCCACCGATTGCTCGGCCACGAAGGAATAGATGATCAGCATCGCACTGGGCGGAATGATCATGCCCAGCACCGACGATCCCGCCACCACGCCCACTGCAAAGCGCGGGTTGTAGCCGTAATGCAGCATCTGTGGCACCGACACCTTGGAAAAGACCGAAGCCGAAGCAATGGACGACCCCGTGACCGCCGCAAAGGCCGCGTTGGCCCCCACCGTGGCCATGCCGATGCCGCCCTTCACACGGCGGAACCCCGTACTCATCACATCATAGATGTCCGAGCCCAGCCCCGCCTTTGACACCACCAGCCCCATGAAGGTGAAGAGCGGCACCGTGGCGAACGTGTATTCCATCACGCTGTCGCCCACGGCGATCTTCAGCAGGTTCATCGCCAGATCGAAATTGTCCCGCATCAGCCAGATCGAGACGAAGGAAACGGCGATCAGGGCAATGGGGATATAAACCCCCACATAGATCAGCACGATGATCGCGATGACCGAGGCCGAGCCGATTTCAATTGGGCTCATGACGGCCTGTCCGATCCGGATTTACTGAGGACTTTCAGCGCGAAAACCATCGCACAGAGCGTCGCACTGCACAGGATGGTCAGCTTGACCGGCCACCACGGCGCGGTGAAGACACCCGGGATGCCGAAGAAATCCTGCGTCTCCCACATGTCGGTGAACTCCGGAAAGATCGCCACCGCGATGAGCGCCATCACGATCGCCGAAAGCGTGTTGATCGCCCGGCGCATGTTGGCGGCAAACCGCGGGTACTTGTCGCCGATCAGAAACAGAAGTCCGTCGGAGCGCGTCAGCCGGTCGACCCGCACCACGTCAGGCAATTGCAGGAAGACGATCAGCACCATCGAGAATTGAACCACCTCGTAGGCGCCGCGGAACGGAAGATTGAAAATGCCCCGCGCCACGACGTCGTAATTCACAATCACCACCAGCCCGAGCACGACCAGAGTGCCCGAAACATTGGCCGCAGTTGCGACATATCTGGTCACTAGCGTCAGGCCCGTGACCAGGGAGTGGAATGCATCACGCATACTGTGGCTCCAACCCGTACAGGGCTCGGGTCAGTTGGTCAGACCAGCGGACCAGTCGCGCACGCCGGTATAGCCTGCGGCCTCCAGCTTCCCGAGATAGGCGTTGAGCATCTCGGTGCCGGCTTCGCCTTTTGCATCGAGACCCGAGGCCCACTCCGCCGCGATATCAGGAATGGCGGCAGCCCAGGCTGCGCGATCTGCCTCCGAGGCCGCAACGATGGTCCCGCCTGCTGCGACATAAGCATCGCGGCTGGCCTGAGCACGGTCCATGGCGATACCTGCCACGTGGTCACGATAGGCGACGGCAACCTCCTGCAACACGCCCTGCACCTCTTCCGGCAAACCGTCCCAATAGTCCTTGTTCACGGTGATTGTCTTGGTGTTCACCGCTCCGAGCGATACGTCCAGCATGTAGGGCGCGACCTCGACAATCTTGAACGTCTTGGCTGCTTCAGGCCAGATCATGACATGTTCAACCAGACCGGTCTGAACCATGTTGTAGAAATCGGTCAGGCCCCCGCGCACACCCGCAGTGCCTTCGATACCTTCAAGATATCTCAGGTTCATGCCCGCCGCAGCGACCTTGCTGCCGGACAGTTCGGACGGTGACTTGATCTGGTCCTTGGAAAAGAGCTGGTAGGTGTCCAGAACAACGCCCGTCGCCAGGTAAACTTGGTTCTGCTTGGCAAATTCGTTCTGCATCGCCGGGAATTCCTTGGCGATCTCATCGACAGCCTTGGCCACGGCGCGTGCATCCGGTGCGACGAATGGGGTCACCGCCGAAAGCGCCTGGCTCGGCAGTTTCGAGGAATGGAAAATCGTGGTGACGATACCGATATCGCCCAACCCCAGCTTCATGCCTTCCAGCACACCTTTGGGCTTCACGATCGAGCCGCCATAGCTTTCCTGCCAGTCCATGACGTAATTGCCGGACGCGGCCAGACGCTTGTCGACCTCGGGGATGAAGAAATTTGTGAATTCCTTTACCCACAAGGCGCGTGCCGGGTAGCCGTCAATGACGACCGCCTTGATGGTTTCAGCGCCAAAGGACGGGATCGCCGTCATGGCCGCAAGAGCCGTGCCCAGCGCCAGTCTTCTTGTCCAGTTTTTCATGATATCCTCCCAATTGGTTTTCGTTGTCTCATTTTTTCAGCTTCACGCCTTCTCCCAAGTCACGTTCAGCTGGGTTCCTCCATTCTCGAAGAGTTTGGACAGCGGGCAGAATTTCTCCACCTCATCGCCCACGCGCTCGAGTTCGGTTGTGCTCGCCGCGCCGTCAGAGCGCACGACGAGCGTAATTGATTGAAACGGCACCTCTATTTCCTCGTTGAGCGTGACGCCACGCCGGTCAAAGTCACAACTGGCCGAGATGTCGAGCTTCCCGACATCCACGCCAAGCGACTTGGCGCATTTATGTCCGATCACATTGGTGCAGCCGATCAGCGCGGCCAGCGCCGTATCGGTCGGCGTCGGGCCCAGATTGGTGCCGCCGCGCTCCGTCGGCTCGTCGATGGCAAACTCCAGATCGCGGATCGAAATATCGGCACGCGAATGGCTGGGGCACTTGGCCTCTGCCTTCAGCGTCACCGTGGTTTTCACTCTTACAGCCATGTCCGCCTCACAAAACCTCGCAAACATCGTCGAAGCCGAACCGGGGCAGCTTCTGGAACAGCGCCGTCTCGTCAGCATAGCCGATATTGCACAGGAAATTCGACTTCCATCCGTTCTCCGAGAAGAATTCCTCGTCCACAACCGCGTTGGAGAAGCCCGACATCGCGCCCACATCCAGCCCCATCGCCCGGGCCGCGATCATGAAATAACCACCCTGCAAGGTGGAATTCCGGAACGCCGTCTGGTGGGCGTATGTCTCTTTGCCGTCGAACAGCGGCTTGCGGTCGTCATGTGGAAACAGGAAGTCGAGCCTCTGCCAATAGTCCGGATCCCAGGCGATGATCGCCGTGACCGGGGCCCCCATCATCTTGTTCACATTGGCGGGCTTGAGCGATTTCGCCAGCCGCGCCTTACCCTCTTCGCTGCGCACGAAGACAAAACGCGCCGGACAGGTGTTCATGCTGGTCGGACCGTTGATCGTGATCTCGAACAGCGTGTGCAGCATCTCGTCGGAGACCGGTTCGTCGGTCCACGCGTAATGCGAACGCGCATCGCGCAGGATCAGGTCAATCGCATCATCGTCCAGCCTCGCGATGCGGGACCGCATTGTACGCACAGCTTCCTGTGCCTGGAGCCTCAGCGGCTCGGTCATTCTGCGACCTGCCTTGGCGCCATATCGGCCTCGTCCACGATCGGGTTGGCGCAGATGCCGATGCCTTCGATCTCGATCTCGATCACTTCACCGGGCTTGAGCCAGCGCGGGTTGGGCTTCTTGGCATGCCCGACGCCCGGCGGTGTGCCCAACGCGATCATGTCGCCGGATTCCAGCGTCGTGTATTCCGAGATCGTCGCAATCGTCTGCGCGGCCGACCAGATCATGTTTGATGTGTTCGAGCTTTGCAGGACTTCCGAGCCAACTCGGCTTTCGATCTTAAGCCCCTTGGCCCCCTCAGGAAGCTCGTCAGGCGTCACTACGTAAGGCCCGATCCCGCCGGTCTGGTCGAAATTCTTGCCCGGCGTCCACTGGTGGGTCTTGCGCTGGTAGTCGCGCACCGAGCCGTCATTGAACACCGTGTAACCGAAGACATGCTTGAGCGCGTCTTCTTCGGAAATATGGCGCCCGCCCTCTCCGATGATCAGCATCAGCTCCGCCTCGTAGTCGAGCTTTTCCGAACAGCTCGGGCGCACCATCGGCGCGCCGGCCGCCATCATCGAATTGGTGCTGCGCATGAAAAGCGCCGGGTAATCGGGGATGTCGTAGCCACCTTCCTTGATGTGCTCGACATAGTTCAGCCCAAGGCAAATGATCGTCGGAGGCCGTGCAATCGGCAGGGCCGGCGTGATATCGTCCACCGGGACCGCAGGACCCAGGTCTGTCGCCGCCGAAATTGATTCCATCAGGGCCGGATCAGCAACGAGTGCCGACAGATCCTGCCCCACCTCCGGAAATTTCGCTGATAAATCATAGGCATCCTCGCCCTTGACCAAAAAGACGGCGGTTGCGTCCGCGACCTGCCCCACGATAAAACGCATGATGATCTCCATGTTGATTTCTTTCGTGTTTGACGATTATACTTCTTCAAGTCAAATAAAATCGATATTCTCGCACCTGCAGAAAACAACAGAATGGGGGCTCACCATGCCAGCCTGGGATAGTTACAAAGCGGAAGCGAAGGCCCGTGGGTCGCTCGCGTTCGAACTTTACGTGGTGCACTCCACGCCCGCGAAGACGCCCGAGGATCTGAAAGCCAACCTGCCCGATCATCTTGCCTATCAAAGCAAGCTCGAGGCCGAGGGCACTCTGGTCTTCGCCGGGCCGATGTCAGATGAGACTGGTACCCAGATGCAGGGTATGGGACTGATCATCTACCGGGCCGCGTCCTTCGAGGCGGCCCGCGAGATCGCGCAAAACGATCCGATGCACCTGTCCGGCGCGCGGAGCTTCACTTTGCGCAAATGGATGATCAACGAGGGCAGCCTGACGATCAATATCGGGCTGTCAGGCCAATCGGTCGCGTTGAGCTGAACGAAAGGAACGGCGTCGCCTTGGCACAAAACAGCTTTCTGGGGGATATGCTGACCACGCTCTTCGAGCGGCGATGGTCCTCGTCCGGCATCACGGACACCCGCTCCATCGAAAAGATGTGCCTCAGCCTGCTCGACGCAGAAGGCGAGGTGTCCGGCATTCGCCTCGCGACCGCCATTCTCGACCGCTACGCAGAACTGGACGCGGAGGCCAAGCTTGCCTTCTTCCAGTTTCTCAACTCCGATCTGGAGATCGACCCCGCCGCGCTCCACGCCCTCTCCGCGCAGTATCTGGAGACAGGTGCCTATGACGACTACCACGCGATCCTGACCACGGCTGAGCCGCGCCGGCAGGAGCTTCTGCGCCGGCTCAACCAGTCTCCGGGGGCGACGGCCACGCTGGTCTCCATGCGCGTCGACCTGCTGCGCCTGTTGCGCGAGCACCCCGAGCTCCGGCGCACCGACCTCGATTTCGTGCACCTGCTGCGCAGCTGGTTCAACCGCGGCTTTCTGGTCCTGCGCGAGATCAGCTGGAACACGCCCGCCAGCATTCTCGAGAAGATCGTCGCCTACGAGGCAGTCCACGCCATCAACGACTGGGACGACCTGCGCCGCAGGCTCTACCCGCCCGACCGCCGCTGCTACGCCTATTTCCACCCGACCATGCCCGACGAGCCGCTAATCTTCGTCGAGGTGGCACTGACCAAGAACATCCCGAGTTCGATTCAGGCCGTGCTGGCCGAGGACCGGCCCCAGCGCGACGCCTCGGAGACGCGCGTCGCGGTCTTCTACTCAATCTCGAACTGTCAATACGGGCTGCAGGGCATCTCCTTTGGTAACTTGCTGATCAAGCAGGTGGCCGATGAGCTGAGCCAGGCCCTGCCGCAGATCGAAACCTTCGCAACGCTCTCACCGATCCCCGGCCTGATGCGCTGGCTCTCGGATCTGAAAGACAATCCAACCGCCCTGCGTCTCGCCGAGGGAGCAGGCAACGATGACGAGCTCCGCGAGATGGCCGCGCATTACCTGCTAAAAGAACGCAAGACCTCCGGCGCCCCGCTTGATCCCGTCGCCCGTTTCCATCTGGGCAACGGCGCGCAGATCCACGCGGTGCACGCACAGGCCGACCTGACCGAAAAGGGACAGGCCCAGTCGGGCGGCGCCATGGTCAACTACCTCTACGACCTCACCCAGATCGAGAAGAACCACGAAACCTATGTGCGGGGTGAGGACCTCCCCGCGTCAAAGGCCGTCACCGGTCTGGCCAATGCCGCGAAAGCTCATCTCGACGTCACACCGGCGGACTGATCCGGCTCAGGGGGTCGCTTGCAGGTCCAGAAGGGACAGGATGTCGGCGCAATTCTCGGTTTTGCCACCGCAGCAATCCGACAGAAGGAACCGGATCAGCTCGTTCACGGTCTCGAGGTTGGCCGCGTAATGGATCTCGCGCTGGTGGCGCGTCGATTTCAGAATTCCTGCGTGTTTCAGGATCGACAAATGCCCCGAGAGGGTGGACGGCACCGTGCCAAGCCGTCGCGAAATCTCAAGCGCCGGCAAGCCTTCGGGGCCAACCTTGACCAGCAGCCGGAACGCCGCGATGCGGGTCGGCTGTGACAGGGCGGCGAAAACCTCTATGGCGTTTTCCTGATCCATATTTCGTCAATGCCCGAAATGTCGAAGCTTGACAAGGTGGATCGGGTCCCCTAGCCCGGTAGTCAATTCGGAGTTTACCGAAATAAGGTCGAGAGCGGTCGCCTGGCCGGGAGTTTGGAGAGAAGTGTGACGGGGACGATGATCACCTCCGAGGTGGATTTCGATGCCACGGGCAAGCGGACCGGCTTCCTGCGCGTGCCGCACTCGGTTCATCGTTCTGCCTATGGCTGGCTCCCTGTTCCGGTTGTCTCGATCAAAAACGGCGCCGGCCCGACGCTGCTCTTGCTCGGCGGCACTCATGGCGACGAATACGAGGGGCAGATCGCACTCTCCAACCTCGCAACGGCGCTGGAGCCGGAGCAAATCCGCGGGTGGGTGATCCTGCTGCCGACCCTGAATGCGCCGGCCGCGCAGGCGGGGCTGCGCACCTCCCCTATTGATGACGGCAACCTGAACCGCCTTTTTCCCGGCGACGCCAAGGGCAGCCCCAGCGAGATGATCGCCCATTACGTCGAGGAAGTACTAATGCCGCTGGCTGATTACGCGGTCGATCTGCATTCGGGCGGCAGTTCTCTGTTCTACCCGCCAACGCTTCTGCGCGGGCAAGGCCACAGCGCGGATGAAGCCGCCACCCTGCAACGCCTGCAGGAAGCTTTCGACTTGCCATATGCCTGGGTCTTCACCAGCGGTGGCGGCCGCTCCAGCACGGCGCGCACCGCCATGGGCGCAGCCAACCGCAAAGGCGTGGTCAACGTCATGGCGGAGCTGGGCGGCGGCGGTGTGCTGACCCCTGACATCCTGAAGCGGACCGAGCGCGGGCTCCACCGCATCCTGCATGCGCTTGGCATGTTGCCGGACTACACGCCCGACGCGGCCGAAGGCACCCGTGAACTGGTCTCGCGCGGTTCGGTCTATGCCTATGAGACCGGGCTTTTCGAGCCGCTAAAGGCGATTGGTGAGGATGTAAGCGTAGGCGAAACCATAGGGCTGATCCACCACCCTGACACGCCCCTCAAGGCCCCCGATGAAATCACATCGCCCTATGCGGGCCTCGTGTTGTGCCAACGGGCCATGGCGCAGGTGGTGCGGGGCGACGCTGTTTTCCAGATTGCCGCCGACGCGGACCCGGTTTGAGGCCTGCATTGGAACCCCGTCCCGCGCATCCGGTCTCCCTTGCCGATATCGAACGCGCGGCAATCTTGCTTGAGGGCGTGGTGAGCCGCACACCCGTGCTGGAGAATGCGGATGTGAACGCGATGCTAGGCGGTCGGCTCTTGCTGAAGGCTGAGAACCTGCAGCGCACCGGCGCCTTCAAGATCCGCGGCGCCTATCACCGGATCCTGCACCTGACCCCCGAAGAGCGGGCGCGCGGCGCGGTGACCTACTCCTCCGGCAATCATGCGCTCGGCGTGGCACGGGC
>JABDPP010000120.1 GCA_013042765.1 Litoreibacter sp. | reverse complement strand
TGTCACAACCGCCCATAAGCACGACAGCATCCATCGGCTGGGCCCGCACCATCTCCTCGGTGTCCATCGACATCAGGTTGCGGAACTTCAGACTGGTCGGACTCAGGAAAACCTCCCCCAGCGAGATCGTCGGGAACTCGATCGGCAAGCCGCCGCCCAGCAACACGCCGCGCTTGACCGCCTCCAAAAGCTCCGGAAAATGGCGATGGCAGTTGTTGAAGCCCGAAAAGCTGTTCGCAATACCCACGATCGGCTTTTTCAGCACCTCGCGGGAATAACCCATTGAAGAGGCAAACGAGTTGCGGAGGTAGACCGAGAAATCCCGATCACCATAATTGGTCAGCCCCCGCGAGAGGCCCCGTGCTGTGTCATCGGACATGCGTATTACCCTGCCAGTTTGATCTTAACGTATTTCGGATCGAGGTAGTCTTGGATGCCAAGCGATCCGCCTTCACGGCCCATGCCGCTTTCCTTGACGCCCCCGAACGGTGCCTCGGCGGTGGCCAGCAGCATCTCGTTGACGCCGACCATGCCGACCTCGAGATCCTCGTATGCGCGGGTCGCCACGCTCAGGTTATTGGAGAAGACATAGCCTGCAAGCCCGAAGGGCAGCGCATTGGCGCGTGCGATGACCTCGTCGTAATCGGTGAATGTGGTGATCGGCGCGATGGGGCCGAACGGCTCCTCGGTCATCACGAGCGCGTCGTCCGGCACCCGGCCCAGCACGGTCGGCTCCACGAAATGCCCTTTGTTGAAACCCGCCGGTGTCTTGCCGCCAGCCAGTAGCTCGGCCCCGCGGTCCACCGCGTCCTGCGTCATGCGCTGGATCGTCTCCAGCCCGCGCTTGTTGGCCATCGGCCCCACCTGCACGCCCTCTTCGAGCCCGCGCCCGATCTTGAGCGACTGCGCAATCTCGGCAAAGCGGGAGGAAAACGCCTCGTAGCTGTTTTCATGCACGTAGAACCGGGTTGGCGAGATACAGACCTGACCGCAATTGCGGAACTTGGTCGGCGCGCAGATCTCGGCGGCCTGCCGCGCGTCGAAATCGTCGAACACCAGAACCGGCCCGTGGCCACCCAGTTCCATCGACACTTTCTTGACCCCTTCGGCGGCCAGCGACAGGATCTGCTTTCCGACCGGCACCGAGCCCGTCACGCTGACCTTGCGCACGATGGGCGAGCGGATCAGCTGCTCGGCGATCTGGCCGGAATTACCGGTCAGCATATTGACCACACCGGGCGGGATCCCGGCATCGTGGCAGGCCTGCACCAGCGCCGCGCAGCAAGCGGGCGTCTCCCCTGCCGGCTTGATGATGATGGAACACCCTGCCGCCAGTGCAGCCGCGATCTTGCGGGCTGGCAGGAGCGCGGGGAAATTCCACGCCGAGAAGGCCGCGACAACGCCCACCGGCTGATAGATCACCGCCATGCGGCTGTCTGAGGTGCGCGCCTCAATAATTTGCCCGTAGATGCGTTTGGTCTCTTCGGAATACCACTCGAACTGATCGGCGGCAGCGCCGGTCTCGCCCATCGCCTCAGCCAGCGGCTTGCCGGTTTCCAGCGACATCAGCTGCGCAATCTGTTCCTGCCGTTCGCGGATTAGATCTGCAGCCTTGCGGATCTTCGCAGCGCGATCCCATGTTCCGGTCTTGCGCCAGACGCCGAAGCCGTCCTGCGCCGCCGCAAGCGCGGCGTCGATATCATCTCCGGTCGCCGCAGCAATGGTGCCAAGCACCTCCTCGGTGGCCGGATCGGTCACGGTTCTGGTCGCCTTGTCCGACGCTGCACGCCAGTCTCCGCGAATGAATAGGTTAAGATCCTGATACATTCCTGCCTCCTCAGATTTTCGCGTTCAGGTATTGGTCCTGAACGTCTTCGACCCAGTTGCCGACATTCCAGGAGCCATAGGCCCCCATCCCCGCAATCGGGTCACGGCCCGCGTAGACCGGAATATGGATCAGCGACAGTCCCTCATGGGCATGGGCCTCGGCCAGCGCCGCCTCAAGCGCGTCGCGGCTATGCCCGCCATGCAGCGCCTTCACGCCGGAGACCGCGCCAGCCATCGCGACATAATCGACAGCCACGCTGTCATTTGTCCTGAACTCCTCGCCATACTGGTCGTATTGCAGCCCGGTGATCGCGGCCATGCGGCGGTTGTCGAACAAAGCGATCATGCCGCGCACGCCATGCTCAACCGCGTCGATCAGGATCTGCGGGTTCATCATGAAGGAGCCATCGCCGGTAAAGGCGATCCCGTATTTCGGGTCGCGCGCCGCGGCACTGCCCAGAAGGGCCGAGCCCGAAAAGCCCATGAAGGAGGCGCCGGTCTCGGTAAAGGTCTGGCCCGGCATGTCATCCTCGACAACCTGAAACCCGTTGGCCTGCACATCGCCCGCGTCAAAGAACTTGATCGCGCCCACCTTGTTGGCAAAAGAAGACACGGTATGGATCGCTGCGGGCTGGGTCAGCACCGGGCGCTGCCACACCTCGTCAAGCAGCGGTGCGGCATGCGTCCTGTCGGCCTTGAAGCTGCCCCAGGCGTCTTTCTTGGTCGCACAATCCTTCAACCAGTCCATGCGCAGTTCCGCCCCGGTCTCGCCCTGCGCCTCGATCAGCAGGGTCTTGATCACAGCCGTGATATCGCCGGGCAGACAGATCGTGTTGGCATAGTGGGTCAGGTCATCGAGATCGCCATTAATATTCAGCACCGCCTGCGCGTTGGGATAGCCAACGCCCGAGCAATCCGCCTGACACACCGCCCGGCTGCCGATCATGATAACCGCATCGGCCTCGCGCATCGCGTGATTGCCCGACAGCGAGCCCTTGGAGCCGCCAACATGCATGTTCAGCGTATCCGCGTCCTCAAGAACACCGGTCGAGCCCGGTGACAGCACAACTGGTGCGCCGATGCTGGTGGCCAGCGCACGCACGGCATCGTGATGGCCACGGGTGCCGCCGCCAGCCTTGATCACGATGCGCTTGTGCGTGCGCAGGAAGGTCATGGCCTCGGCCAGGTCATCAGCATCCGCCGGCGCCACGGCGGGCACCTTGTTGCGCCCCGGCAGTGTAGCGACCTTGATCTGCGTGACCTGCGGCTGCGTGTTGATCGGGAGCATTACGTAGAACGGTCCGGCCTTATAGGGATGATGCACGCAGGAAGTGCCGCGGCGCAGGCACTCGCGTAGCGCGCCGGGTGTGTGCAGCGTGTAGGATTGGCCCATCAGGGCCGTCATCTTGCCGAAGATCCCCTGCTCCGGCTTGGGGACCTGTTGCATGTTGTAACCTTCGCCCTGCGTCGTCTCGTCGCCGTAGATGTGGTAGACGCCGACACCATTCGAAGCGGCGGCCAGAGAGCCCGCCATCGCCTGCAAACCGCCCGGCCCGATTGATGTGACCACAGCCGGCGTTTCGCCATAAACCCAGGCATAGGCAGTCGCGGCATGGGCCATCTCGACCTCGTTGCGGCAGTTGATGACCTCGACCGCGCCTTCCTCTTGATAGATCCGCAGAACCTCGCCCAGGTCGGTCGAGCCGTGCCCGAAGATCGCGAAGTAGCGGCGTACGCCCTGCTTCATCAAACCGACGACCAACGCCTCGGACAGGGTCAGCTCCAGAACGCCGCCGGTTTTGGTATCGATCAGGGCATCATCGACGGAATTGGCCGCCAGCCGCGCCGCGCGGGCCCGGATCGTAGCAATAGAGGCCGTGTCATTCGGATGGGGTGACTGAAGCACGGGGTTGCTCCTTTTCTTTTTGAGCATTTACGGTCGCCCTGATCGCACGCAGCACCTGGGTGCCAACGATCAGCGCGGCGAGGCCGAGGAAGAAGATCCCGGGCACGGTTGAGACGAAGACGGTGGGCGATCCTTCCGAGAGGATCAGTGCGGTCCGGAACTCGCGCTCGATGGCGGGGCCGAGGACCAGACCAAGAATGATTGGGGTCAGCGGGATACGCACCCGTGAAAGTCCATAGGCCAGCGCACCCAGCACAGCGACCGAGACAACATCGAAAACGGAGTTGCGGATCGCAAACGCGCCGTAGGCGCACATCACGATGACGCCGACCGCCAGCAGGTGCGCCGGTACGCGCAGCACCTGGACGAAGAAGCGGATGCCCACAAGCTGGATCGCTACCACCGCGATATAAGCCATTACGATGGCGATGTAGATCTGGTAGATCTCGCCGGGGTTCATCAGAAACAGCATTGGCCCTGGGATCAGGCCATGGATCAACAGGCCAGAGAGCAGGATCGCGGTTGCCGGGTCGCCGGGAATTCCGAGCGACAGAAGCGGGATCATCGCACCGCCAGTGACCGCGTTGTTCGCCGTCTCGGGCGCGACGACCCCGGCCATTTCGCCCTTGCCGAACCGCTCGGGGGTCTTCGAGGATTTACGCGCATGCGCATAGGCCAGGAAGGCCGCAATCGGTCCACCAGTGCCAGGGATTGCACCAATTCCGGTTCCGAGGAGAGCGCAGCGCAGCATCAGCCAGAAGTCGCGGCCAATGTCGCGGACAGTCGGCAGCTCGGCCCGGACATTCATCACTTTGTCCTTACGCTTTCGGTCCTCAGCATAATATAGCACGAAGGCATCGATCACGTGCGGCACGGCGAAAAGCGCGATCATCGCCACCAGCAGGCTCACGCCTTGTTGCATCACCACGGTTCCGAAGGTCAGCCTCTGCAAGCCCGACATCTCGTCGATGCCGACCGTCATCACCAGAAGGCCCAGCACACCTGCGATAAGTCCCTTCAGCAGTGACCCCTGCGCGAGGCCGCAAATGGTGGACAATCCAAAGACAAGAAGTCCGAACGTCTCAGCCGGACCGAATTGAAGCGCGAGCTTGGCCACCAGATCGACCGACAAAACCATGACGATCAGGCTGATGATCCCACCGAAGGCCGACGCGACAACCGCGGTGCCCAGCGCCAGCGAGGCCTTGCCGCGCCGTGTCAGCTGGTAGCCGTCCAGAACTGTTGCCGCGGCCGATGGCGTTCCAGGGATGCCCAACAGGATCGCAGAGACCGAGCCCCCGGTCATGCCTCCGATATAGGTGCCCAGCAAAAGTGCGATGGCGGGTGCCGTGTCCAGCGAAAACGACATGGGCACGACCAGCGCCATAGCGACGGTAAAGGTCAGACCGGGGATCGCGCCGAACACGACGCCCAGAAGACAGCCCGACAGCACCGCAAGGATCGACGCGGGGCTGAGTGCGATCTGGGCTGCTGTCAGAAAGAGGTCCATGATGCGTTATCCCTTGTTCGAAGACCGGACCCCGGGGGGGGGTCCGGACAAGGCTCTAGAAGAGCGTGATCCAGGTGCCGGGCGGCATGTAGGCACCCAGAAGCTGGCCAAAGGCCGCCCAGGCGCCGACTGCGATACCCAATGCCATGCCAATGATGACCAGCGGCCGCCGTTCGCCCAACCCGAAGATCAGTGTTGCGGCCACCGTAATAACGGTGGCGGGCAAGAAACCGATCTTTTGCATCAGGAAGCCGTAGACCGCGATGATCACGCAGACCGCGACGACCAACGAGAGCCGAAGCACGATTGAGACCGGCGGCTCGACGGCGTACTCGGCCTCCTCCACCGCCGGATAGACGCCGCGCAGCCCTTTGAGCAGCAGCAGCACAGACAGCACCACCAACGCGACGCCGAGCCAGAGCGGAAACGCGCGCGGTCCGACGCCTTCGCCTACGGGAACGGTCGACCAGACCACCGCCACCCAGAGGATCGAGAAGATCATGAGAAGACTCCCCGCGAGGATATCCTCGCGGCGTTCGGCCTGGTCGGGGCGTTCACTCATCAGCTTACTGCTTCTTCAGGCCGAGGCCGTCCATCAGCTCACTGATTTTCGCGTCATCGCTCGCGATCACTTCACCAAAGGCGGCATGATCGGCAAAGTCGATCTCGAAGCCTACGGTTTCAGCAGCAGACTTAAACTCCTCGGTCTCGGTCGCTGCCTTGGCGGCCGCTTCGAGCTTCATGACCACATCCTCAGGCGTGCCCGCAGGAGCAGCCAGACCGCGCCACATCACGATGTCCATATCTCCCGCCCCGCTTTCGGCGCAGGTCGGAACATCCGGCAGAGCCGCGATGCGCTCGGCCGATGTCACGCAGAGAATACGCAGCGTCCCCGCCTCGTGATGCGAGATGAACTGGCCCGGCCATTGCACGGCGGCGTCCAGACGGCCCGCCAGCAATTCGACCGGTGCTTTGCCACGGTCATAGGGCACATGCGTCGACGTGTCAGAAAGCCCGACGGAGGCCAGAACGGCTTCGGTGGTCAGGTGTGTGAAGGATCCCTTGCCGGAGGCGCCGACCTTCAACTTGTTACCGGAGGCCTTGATGGCTTCGGCCATGTCAGAAAGCGACTCCCAACCAGTGTCGGCGCGCACTGCAACCGCAGGAACCTCGACACTGACCTTGGCGATTGGCGCGAATGCCGAGTGGTCGAAATCGATCTTGCCACCGCGATAGCCGGTGATGATCGAGTTCGAGTTCCAAACGATGTTGTAGCCGTCAGCTTCGGTCCCGTGGACATATTGATAGCCGACTGAACCGCCGCCACCGTTGCGAGAGACCGGGACAACCTTCTCGTCCAGTTCCTTGGACATAAGGTCAGCCAGCAGCTGACCGATGGTTTGCGCGGTGCCGCCGAAGAGTACTGTCATCTCGACCGCTTTCTCCGGGAAGTCGGCACGCGCCGGCCCGGAGACCGCGAGAGCGACCGCCGCGGAGAGCGCAGCAGATGCAAGAATTTTTGTTTTCATAGTTGTTCCTCCCTATTGTTGTGCCGCTCAACCGCGGCCAGTCGCAGCCCGGGGGCTGCAATTTCAAGGGGCGCCGGGCTCCTCGACCCGGCGCCCCTGTTTTTTTACTCGGGACGCTGCGACAGCGCCCATGCATCCCGGATTACGCGTTTCGCGTTGGCCAGGAT
>JABDPP010000117.1 GCA_013042765.1 Litoreibacter sp. | reverse complement strand
CGTCACAGAAGATGCCCCGATTTCGCGGCCTTTGTTGCAAGGTAGTCCTGATTGTGCCGCGTTTCCCCGGCTTTCAGCGGTACGCGTTCCACCACCTCCAGCCCACAGGCCGACAGCATGTCGACCTTTGCCGGATTGTTCGTCATCAGCCTGATTTGCGAAAATCCCATATCGCGCAGAATTGCCGCACCAATCCGGAAATCGCGCTCATCATCCTCGAAACCGAGTCGGTGATTGGCCTCCACCGTATCGAAGCCCTGATCCTGTAGCGAATAGGCCCTCATCTTGTTGGCGAGCCCGATCCCGCGCCCCTCCTGGTTGAGGTATAGCAGAATGCCCTCACCCTCGCTGCCCATCTGGGCCAGCGCGCCGCGCAGCTGTGGCCCGCAATCACATTTCAGCGAGCCGAGCAGATCGCCGGTAAAGCAGGCAGAATGAAGCCGGGTCAGAACCGGGGCACTGCGTGAGGGTTGACCGATCTCGACCGCATAATGCTCCTCACCACCATCTTCGGGGCGAAACACGTGCAGACGACCGGCCTCGCTGACTGTCAGGGGCACGTGCGCGGTTGCGATCTCCGACAGTGGGCTTGTATGCGCAAGCTCCCCCTCGAGGGCGGAAAGCTCAACGAAGGTCAGGCCGTTGGCCGCTGCAAAATCCTTGCCACATTTCACCGGGCACAAAAGCGCGGCGGGCAAGAGGCGCGCGGCCTTTGCCAATTGCAGCGCCACCCGTGCAGTGTCGGCCTCGCCCTCGCGCAGGCTGGTCAGAGGACCTTTCATTGGATGGTGCAGATCATCTGCGGGATCGGCGATCGAGATGACCCATTCCAGTGAAGCATCAGCCGGCAGCGCAATCCGGGCGAGATCCCCGTCATAGGCGACAGCCTTGAGTGTTTCCGCGCGCCAACCGGTGATCGCCAGAACGAGGGGTTGCCCCTGTTCGTGACTCTGTGCCTGAAACTCGGTCAGCCGCTCTGCTTTCAAAGTCTCCGCCGCCATTACAAGCGTGTCGCCGATCACGACGGGCACACCGATCCGCAGATCGGCTCGCGCCCGCGCGACCAGTTCAGAAATTGATGGTGACAGAGACATCGAGCCCGCCATTTGTAACAATCAGTCCCTTTCCTTAATCCGAAAGACAGGATTTTGAAACATTTGCCGGTTTTGTGACACGAGGGCGTGAATAACGACGCCGTGAGTTGTTATCCCGTGTATCAGGACACATTTTCGTCGCAACGGACATAGGAGTATATAGCTATGACAACACTGAAAAAAATCCTACTGGTCGATGACGACGATGATCTTCGCGAGGCCTTGTCGGAACAATTGCTGATGACCGAGGACTTCGATGTGTTCGAAGCCGATAGTGGTGTGACGGCAATGGAAAAGGCCAAGGAGGCGATTTATGACCTCGTGGTGCTCGATGTTGGATTGCCGGATACGGATGGTCGTGAGCTGTGCCGGTTGATGCGCAAACAGGGCGTGAAATGTCCGATTGTCATGCTGACAGGCCATGACAGCGATGCGGATACGATCCTCGGCCTCGATGCGGGGGCGAATGACTATATCTCCAAACCGTTCAAATTCCCGGTTCTTCTGGCCCGTATTCGCGCCCAGTTGCGCCAGCATGAGCAGTCGGAAGATGCCGTATTCCAACTGGGGCCATACACGTTCAAGCCATCAATGAAGATGCTGATTACCAGCGACGACAAGAAGGTGCGCCTCACGGAAAAGGAGACCAATATCCTGAAATTCCTTTATCGCTCCACCGACGGCGTCGTAGCGCGGGACGTCCTTTTGCACGAGGTTTGGGGCTATAACGCGGGCGTTACGACCCACACTTTGGAGACACATATCTACCGGCTCCGTCAAAAAATTGAACCAGAACCGTCAAATGCGCGCCTTCTTGTGACCGAATCAGGTGGTTATCGTTTGAATGTCTAGGTTGAACCCCCTTGCCGTTTCGGGGTTATGAAACGGCAACCTCCCTGTTGGACTTACCCGGGCTTCGGCCCGGGTTTTTTTTGCCCGAACCGTCCATTCCGTGTGGTCTGCGTCGTTTGACGGGTGGCGGTTCGCCGAGGGCGCGACTAGATTGCGCGAAAATCAACAAGGAGCCTTTCATGTCCTTCACGCTTGCCACCTGGAATATCAACTCGGTCCGCCTGCGTGAGCCGATTGTCCTGAAGCTTCTGGAGAAGGAAGCGCCGGACATCCTGTGCCTTCAGGAATGCAAGAGCCCGATCGACAAGATTCCGCTCGAGGGGTTTCAGGCGCTGGGCTACACCCACATGGTTGCGCGCGGTCAGAAGGGTTACAACGGCGTCGCAATCCTGTCGCGCCTCCCGATCGAGGAAGCTGGCGCCGAGGATTACGCCTCCCTTGGCCACGCTCGCCACGTCGCAGCGCGGCTGGAAAACGGCGTGACGATCCACAACCATTATATCCCTGCTGGCGGTGACGTGGCGGACCGCGAGGTGAACGAGAAGTTCGGCCAGAAACTGGATTACCTGACCGAGATGCGCGACGCCTTTCACGCTTCCAAGCCGGAGAAATCGATTCTCGTCGGCGATCTGAACATCGCGCCGCGCGAGGACGATGTCTGGTCGCACAAGCAGCTTCTCAAGGTGGTCAGCCACACACCGATCGAGGTTGAGCATCTCGCCGAGGCCCAGGATGCGGGCGGTTGGGTTGACGTAACCCGCGCCGATATACCCGAGGGGCAGCTTTATTCATGGTGGTCCTACCGGGCCCGCGACTGGAATGCCGCCGACAAGGGCCGCAGGCTCGACCATGTCTGGGCGACCGAAGATATCGCTGCTGCGGCCCACGGATCGCGGATCCTGCGCTGCGCGCGCG
>JABDPP010000116.1 GCA_013042765.1 Litoreibacter sp. | reverse complement strand
ATGTCATCAGGTGATTAACGGGTGCTTAATCTCGATTAAGAACCGGTTAGGCGGAGTTCGAACGGGTTAAGAAACCGTCCGGATTACCGCCAAAAGGCAAGATATTCGGTGAATTCGAGGAATTTCTTGCCGAGAAACACGTGCAGATCCCAGCCGAATACCAAGAGGTCGGCGGCCAGGGTCCCGAGGATCAATATTGCCAGGATCAGCGCGAGGCGGTTTGTCATGGCTCGGTGCGCCCGGATGCGGGGCGGGGCGGCCTGATTACAGGCGCCCCATCGCGGCGGCGACATCTGCCATGCGGCAGGAGAAGCCCCACTCGTTGTCATACCAGGCCAGAACCCGAACGGTGCGACCGCCCACGACCTTGGTCTGGTCCGGCGCGAAGATCGAGGAGTGGTTGGTGTGATTGAAGTCGATGGACACTTTCTGCTCCGGATCATAGGCGAGAACAGCGCCCATGTGGCCATTCGCGGCTTCTTCCATGATCGAATTCACATCCGCGACGGTAACATCCTTGGAGGCCTCAAAGGTCAGGTCAACCGCGGAGACGTTCGGGGTCGGCACGCGCATGGCGGTTCCGTCGAGCTTGCCGGCCAGTTCCGGCAGAACCTCGCCAAGGGCTTTCGCCGCGCCGGTAGAGGTCGGGATCATCGCCATGGCGGCGGCGCGGGCGCGGTAAAGATCCTTATGACGGCGGTCCAGCGTCGGCTGGTCGCCGGTATAGCTGTGGATCGTGGTCATGATGCCGCGCTCGATGCCGATCATGTCATTTAGGACCTTGGCAAGCGGGGCGAGGCAGTTGGTGGTGCAGGAGCCGTTTGAGATGATCTTGTTGGCGGGCTCCATGTCGCGGTGGTTCACACCGTAGACTATGGTCTTGTCGACATTCTTGGCGGGCGCGGAGATCAGGACGCGTTCGGCGCCGCGCTCCAGATGGACCTTGGACTGTTCGCCGGAATTGAATTTCCCGGTACATTCGAGAACGACATCGACGCCTTCCCAGTCCAGTTCTTCGGGATTGTATGTGGAGAAGACCTTCATCGGGCCGCGGCCGAGATCCATCGTATCGCCTTCGACCCGGACCTCTCCGGGGAAGCGGCCATGGACGCTGTCATATTTCAGCAAGTGAGCGTTGGTCTCGATCGGGCCAGTTGCATTGATGGCGACCACCTGAACGTCGTTGCGAGCGGCCTCGGTGATATGTGCCAAGGTGCACCGTCCGATCCGTCCAAATCCGTTGATTGCGACTGTGGTCGTCATTTTCCCGCTCTCCATTTCGTTATGCCCTCTAGCGGGTGATATAGCGGCACGGGCTGTGAGTGAGAAGGGAGATTCCGGTGAAATGACAATCTGTTAGCGGTAACGTGAGGCAAATTTCACCTCCATCCCAAACGTTAGCGATAACTTTTTGAGGTCCGTTGTTGTTCGAGGCAATCGCGAAACGCCCTGCGCCGGGGGCGAGTCGCCCGGATCGGTCGGAGGTTTCAACCTAGGCGGCGCTGTCTTCCATTCGCGCGGCCAGAGCTTCGGCTCGTGCGGCAAGCTCTGCCAGGGAATCCGTGACGGCATCGGGAATGACCGCCACTTCGAGCCGCTCGGGCGGTGCGGCCTTGGCGCTGTCAAGCTCGTAGCGCAGGCTCTTGGTGCGTTCCTCCAAGGCCCGCAATTCCTCTTCGAGGCCCGCGGTCTTGTCGGCCAGCATCAGGCCGGCCATCAGCAGCATCCGGGTCTCCGGGATCCGACCGATCTGCTCGGAGAGCACGGCGGCTTCGTTGTTGAGCAGTTTGGCCGCCGATTGCAGAAAATGCTCTTCGCCCGCCTGGCAGGCTACCTGGAAGACCCGGCCTCCGATTGTGATATCAACTTCCGGCATCTCAGGCCTCCTTCACCAATGGGGCCAGTTCGGCCATGATTTCGTCAAGCTCGGCCAGGTCGTCGGCGCGCCGGGCCCTGAGATCTGCAAGCTCGTCCCGCATTGCCTCGTCGACAGACATGCTGTCTTCCGCCTCGGTGTCTCCCGCGCGCAGAGCGTCGTTATTTTCGCGCAGAGCGTCGACGAGGCCCTGAAGCCGCAGGTTCTCCAGTGTTGCAGCCTCGAGGCGTCTGGTCATCCGGTTGACCCGGCGCTGCAATCGATCGATCCGTGTTTCCTGTCTCTGCCCTGTATTGGTCAGGTTTTCGTTCGTTGCGCGTTCCGCTTCGAGCGCTTCGCGCAGTTCGGTTTCAACCGCCGATTGTTCTTCGACGCTGGCTTGTTGATCGGCACTCGCCTGCGCCAGTTCGGCCTGCGCGGCTTCGGTGGCCTTTTGCGCGGCTTCCTCGGTGGCCGCAGCGATGGCTGCCTGCGTCGCCGCTTCGCGCTCTGCCTCCCGTTCCGCTTCGCGCTCGGCTGCTTCAGCGGATTTCGCAGCACTTTGTTCGAGGCCTTGGGAAATGCGATCCAGCGCGGCGGTAATTCTGCGCTCGAGCTCGACGATATCGGGCATAAATGCTCTCCTGTTATTGCTGTCCTGCAATCCGGTTCGGGCTGGCTATGAGCACGCATGCTACGCATGCCTCAAAGCGCCGTCGAATCAAGACACTCAAATTTATCCCAAGCTTAGCCAAGCATCTGGCAAATTTCGCCCCCCTTTTCGCAGGCTTTTTCTGCGGTGTTACGCAGCTTTGCGGCCTGATCCACCGCAATCGCGCCCGCAGCGGGGGGCAACGGCTTGAACTTCGCGCCCACGCTGGTATCACGCGGACGCACAACACGGCCAGATGGGGGACCCTTACGTGGATATTGAGAGCTTGCGCGCCGCGCATCCGGAACACTGGAACAAGGCCTGCGCAATCCGCACCTTGACCCTCGACGCCGTGGCAGCCGCCAATTCGGGCCATTCCGGCATGCCCATGGGGATGGCCGATGTGGCCACGGTCCTCTACGAAAAGCACCTGAAATTTGACGCCAGCGCCCCCGACTGGCCCGACCGTGACCGGTTCATCCTGTCGGCGGGACATGGCTCGATGCTGCTTTATTCGCTACTCCACCTGACCGGCTACGAGGATATGACGCTCGACCAGTTGCGCAATTTCCGCCAGCTGGGTGCGATCACCGCCGGCCACCCCGAATACGGTCATGCCAAGGGGATCGAGACGACAACCGGCCCGCTGGGGCAGGGGCTTGCCAATTCGGTCGGTTTCGCGATTGCCGAAGAGGTGCAGCGCGCGCGTTACGGCAAGAAGCTGGTGGATCACTACACCTACGTGATCGCCGGCGACGGCTGCCTGATGGAAGGCGTCAGCCAGGAAGCGATCGGTCTGGCCGGCAAGCATGAGCTGAGCCGGCTCATCGTCTTCTGGGACAACAACAACATCACAATCGACGGCACGGTCGAACTGTCGGACAAGACCAACCAGGTGCTGCGGTTCAAAGCGTCGGGCTGGCACGTGCAGGAGATTGATGGCCATGATCCCGAAGCGATCGATGCCGCGATCACCAAGGCCAAGAAGACCGGCAAGCCGTCGATGATTGCGTGCAAGACCCATATCGCGCTGGGTTCCTCGGCGCAGGACACCTCGAAAGGGCACGGCGCGCTGACCGATGCGCAGCTGATTGCAGATACACGCGCCGTTTATGGTTGGGAGCACGGGCCTTTTGAGATCCCGGCTGATGTCAAATCCGCCTGGGAGGCCATCGGCGCCCGCGGGACCGAAGCCCGCAAAGACTGGGAAGGCCGGCTGGCCAGCGTTTCAAATTCAAAACAGAAGCAGTTTGCACGCGAGCTTTCGGGGGATGTGCCCAATAAGCTGTCGGCGACGATCAAGGCGCTGAAAAAGCAGATTAGCGAGACCCAGCCGAAAGTGGCGACCCGCAAGGCCTCGGAGATGGCGCTGGAAGTGATTAACCCGATCATGGGCGAAACCTTTGGCGGCTCGGCCGACCTGACCGGATCGAACAACACGCTGACCGGCGATATGGGCGTGTTCGATCCTGAAAACCGCAAGGGCCGCTACATGTATTACGGTGTGCGCGAGCACGGCATGGCCGCGGCGATGAACGGTCTGGCGCTGCATGGCGGTGTGAAACCCTATGGCGGCACCTTCATGTGCTTTACCGATTACGCCCGCGGCGCAATGCGGCTTTCGGCTCTGATGAAGCAGCCGGTGGCCTATGTCATGACCCATGACAGCATTGGCCTGGGCGAAGACGGACCGACCCACCAGCCGGTCGAGCATCTGGCGATGCTGCGGGCCACGCCCAATGTCAACGTGTTCCGCCCCGCGGATGCGGTGGAGACAGCGGAGGCCTGGGAAGTTGCACTGGGCTCGAAAGAGACCCCGTCCGTTCTGGCGCTCAGCCGTCAGGGCCTGCCCACGGTGCGCACTGACCATACGCTGAAAAACCAGGTCTCGATGGGGGCTTACGTTCTGGCGGAAGCCGAAAGCAAGCGTCAGGCGATCCTGATGGCGACAGGTTCGGAAGTTGAGATCGCGATGGCGGCCAAGGCGCTGCTGGAGGCCGAAGGGATCGGTACGCGCGTGGTCTCGATGCCGTGCTGGGAGCTGTTCGAGGCGCAGGACGAGAAATACCGCCGCAAGGTGCTGCCCGGTGGTCCGGTACGTGTCGCGATCGAGGCGGCGATCCGCTTTGGCTGGGACCGTTGGCTTTTCGGAGAGCGTGGCAAGCGCGAGAAATCGGGCTTCATCGGGATGCATGATTTCGGGGCCTCGGCACCGGCAGGCACGCTCTACGAGCATTTCGGGATTACCGCGCAGGCCACGGCCGACAAGGTCAAGTCGCTGCTTGGCGGCGACTGGACGCCCACGCGGTAAGGGTCTCCGGGATTTAGAAATAAGAAAAAGCCCGCCGGTTTGGCGGGCTTTTTTGTTGTTCCGCCTTCGGCGGGGATATTTCGGCCAAAAAGAAGCCGCGAACGGCGCTTAACCGTTGGCTTCGCGGATCTTGTCGGCAGCGTCCTTGTCATAGTTGACGCCGTTTTCATCAAACAGTGTGTCCAGCTCGCCCGACAGCGTCATCTCGGTGATGATGTCGCAGCCGCCCACGAACTCGCCCTTGACGTAGAGCTGCGGGATCGTCGGCCAGTCGGAAAAATCCTTGATGCCCTGGCGGATAGACTCGTCGGCCAGCACGTTCACATCGGCGAAATCCACGCCCATGTAGTTCAGCACGCCTGCGACGCGCGAAGAGAAGCCGCATTGCGGCATGGATTTGGTACCTTTCATGAAAAGCACCACGTCATTTCCTGTGACGGTGTCTTTGATCTGGGTGTCCGTATCGGTCATTGGGTTACTCCGGAGCTTTCGTTGTGAGGCCGAGCGCGTGCAATTCGCCGCTCGAGCCGTCCATTTTTCCTTTGAGGGCGGCGTAGACCGCCCGTTGCTGTTGTACGCGGTTCTTGCCGCGGAAACTTTCGTCGATGACCATGGCGGACATGTGCACGCCATCATCGCCTTCGACGACGATCTGTGCGTTCGGGAAGCTGGCGCGGAGCAGCTCTTCGATCTCGTGGGCCTGCATGGGCATGGGAACTGAGGGTCCTTCGGGTCTGTTGGGTCTGTCTGACTTGCTGATCTGGGTTAAGTGAAAATGTAAGTGCCTGTGTGCGGGGCTGCAAGGGCGGCTAGCCGACGGCAGCCTCGAAACTGTCATGGTAGAGCGCGGAAAGTTCTGCAAGTGGGGCGGAGGAGCTGCCGATGGAGATATCGGTGCCTGTGAACTTGCCGACGGTCTGGAGAGGCACCCCGGCCTTGCCGGCGGCAATCATCAGCGCCTCGGCCTTGTCGAAGGAGCAGGCGATCAGGTAGCGGGCCTGATCCTCGCCGAAGACCTGCGCTGTGGCATCGTCATCGAGGCAGACCCCGACACCGGCGGCATCGGCCAGCTCGAACGCGGCGAGGCCGAGCCCGCCATCGGAGAGGTCCGTGCAGACATCGATCCAGTCGCGGTTGGCGCGGATGAAATCGCCGTTGCGGCGCTCGGCCTCCAGATCGACCCGGGGCGCGTCGCCGTCTTCGCGGTTGAACACTTCAGCAAGCAGGGCGGACTGGCCCAGATGGCCCTTGGTTTCGCCGACGAGGATGGCCAGGTGGCCGTCACGAACGGTGCCTGCAATCACGTGGTCGAGATCGTCGATCAGGCCCACGGCACCGATCGTGGGCGTGGGCAGGATCGCGGCGCCGTCGGTTTCGTTATAGAGCGAGACATTGCCCGACACGATTGGCATGTCGAGGGCCGCGACGGCCTCTCCGATGCCTTTGATTGCGCCGACGAACTGGCCCATGATTTCGGGCTTTTCGGGGTTGCCGAAGTTCAGGTTGTCGGTGCTGGCCAGCGGTTGCGCGCCGCAGGCGGTGAGGTTGCGGAAAGCTTCGGCCACGGCCTGTTTGCCACCCTCGAACGGGTTGGCGCGCACGTAGCGCGGGGTTACGTCCGAGGTGAAGGCCAGCGCCTTGTCGGTGCCATGCACGCGCACGATGCCGGCGCCTGCACCGGGCCGCAGAACGGTATCGGCCATCACCTGGCTGTCATATTGCTGCCAGACCCATTGCTTGCGGGCGTAGTTGGGGCTGGAGATCAGTGCCTTGAGCGCGTCGACCGGATCGACCTGCGGGATGTCGTCGAGCGGGGCCGCAGGCGGGGTCTCGACCCAAGGGCGGTCATATTCCGGCGCGGTGCCCGAAAGCGCCTTGAGCGGCAGGTCGGCCTTGACCGCGCCGTTCAGCATCACGAGGAAGCGGTCTTCGGCGATGGTCTCGCCCACGATGGCGAAGTCGAGATCCCATTTGTCGAACACCGCGCGGGCGACGTCTTCTTTCGCGGGGTCGAGGACCATGAGCATGCGCTCCTGGCTTTCCGAGAGCATCATCTCGTAGGCGGTCATGTTCTCTTCGCGCACGGGGACGCGTTCGAGATCGAGGCGGATGCCAAGGCCGCCCTTGTCGCCCATCTCCACCGCCGAGCAGGGGAGGCCCGCAGCGCCCATGTCCTGGAT
>JABDPP010000112.1 GCA_013042765.1 Litoreibacter sp. | reverse complement strand
GACTGACGGACATCTGCACGTCACCGGACGCCATTGCCGCGGACATCGCGGTACCGGTGTCGAAAGCAACCCAGTTCACGGTTGCGCCCAGCGCTTCGTCATAGAGGCCGTTCACCTTGGCGTACTGGAACGGCATCGGCCATTCTAGGAAGTAGCCGACTGTGATGGAGTGGCCGTCCGCATTGGCCGCCTGCGCGCCCGTGAGCATCGCAACCCCGGCAACAGCGCCCATGAGTTTGGTCGTAAGTTTCATCATATTCTCCCAGTTGAGTTTCTTTTTGTCTTTGCAAGCCATTCGGCCTGTCATTTTTTCAGTGCATCCGGCAGGCAGGGAAAAGCCGTGCCCATCCGTCTCGATCAAGTTCTTTCGGTAGTCCCCCGTCGCATCCTGGCAGTCCCGTCCGATCCGCCACCGCCATGCTGCGGTTCCGATACGGACATCTGCGCAATCGAGTGGAGGAAAAATAATTGCATGTGTCAATGCCTAGCTGCATTGGCGGAAGCCACCCGGGGTCACGCCCGAACCCATTGACAAAATGCCAGGATTTCAGTGCTTTTTCAGGAACTTTTGCGTTTATGGCGTTGTTTGACCGGAAAATGTGGCAGTTCTGGACTTAAGCTATTCAGAGATTTGGCCCTATTTTTCATCCTCGCTATATGGTGCTCCTCGTGCCACGCTAACTTCGCGCTGACCGAGAATCGGCCTAGCGCTTGGCCCGCACCCCATACCTGTAAGCCACAACCGCATGGAGGCACTCATGGACGGCACACTGCAAAGCAATGATATCAGCGGCATCGTCGAAGCCGACCGCGCCCATGTCTGGCATCACATGATCCAGCACAAACCTTTCGAGACTGTTGATCCGCGCATCATCGTCGAAGGCAAGGGGATGCGGGTCTGGGACCAAAAGGGCAAAGAGCATATCGACGGCGTCTCTGGGGGTGTCTGGACCGTAAATGTTGGCTACGGCCGGGAAAGCATCGCCGATGCGGTGCGCGACCAGCTTGTCAAAATGAACTATTTCGCCGGTTCCGCGGGATCAATCCCCGGTGCGATGTTCTCCGAGCGACTGATCTCGAAAATGCCGGGAATGAGCCGCGTCTATTACGCCAATTCCGGGTCCGAGGCGAATGAGAAGGCGTTCAAGATGGTACGCCAGATCAGCCACAACAAATATGGTGGCAAGAAGAATAAGGTCCTCTACCGCGAGCGCGACTATCACGGCACGACCATCGCGACCCTGTCGGCGGGCGGCCAGCCGGAGCGCAATGCGCAATACGGCCCCTTCACCCCCGGTTTCGTTTCCGTCCCGCACTGCCTTGAGTATCGCGCGCAATGGGATCTGACGGGCGAAGCCTATGGCAAGCGTGCCGCTGATGCGATTGAAGAGGTGATCCTGCGCGAAGGTCCCGACACCGTGGGTGCGCTGTGCCTCGAGCCCGTCACCGCGGGTGGGGGTGTCATCACGCCGCCCGAAGGCTACTGGGAGCACGTTCAGGAGATCTGCAAGAAATACGAGATCCTGCTCCATATCGACGAGGTCGTGTGCGGTCTGGGCCGGACCGGAACTTGGTTTGGCTACCAGAACTACGGCATCAAGCCGGACATGGTGACGATGGCCAAGGGTGTGGCCTCCGGCTATGCCGCGATTTCGTGCTGCGTGACGACCGAAGAGGTTTTCCAAATGTTCAAGGAAAACGCCGAGGATCCGATGAGCTATTTCCGCGACATCTCCACCTTCGGCGGATGCACCGCCGGACCGGCCGCAGCGCTGGAAAACATGCGCATCATCGAAGACGAGGAGCTTCTCGACAACACGATCGCCATGGGCGAGCGCATGATCGAGAACCTCAACGCGTTGTCCGAGAAACATGAAGTGATCGGTCAGGTTCGGGGCAAGGGTCTGTTCTGCGGCGCCGAGCTTGTGGCCGACCGCGCCACCAAGGAGCCTCTGTCCGAAAAGCTCGTGCAGGCCGTGGTAGCGGATTGCATGCAGCAGGGCACGATCATCGGGGCCACGAACCGCTCTCTGCCTGGGTTCAACAACACCTTGTGCTTCTCGCCAGCCCTCATCGCAACCGCGGACGATATCGACGAGATCACCAACAGCGTCGACGAGGCCCTGACCCGCGTAATAGGCTGATCCCGCCGGGCTATGCGCCTTCGCAAGTAAGGAAATTACAACGCCGCGCCCTTCTCAGGCGCGGCGCTTTACTTTATATCCAGAGGGCACCCCGGTATAAGGCCAATCCATGTCCATCGCCGTCGAAACCTTTTTTCTCGACCCGACCTTCGAGGGAACACTGCAACAGCAGATCCAGCAGATGGTTGCGGGCGGTATTCTGTCAGGACGGTTCCGGGCCGGGGAGAAGCTGCCCTCCTCGCGCAAACTCGCACAGCATCTGGGCGTCAGCCGCATCACGGTGACGCTGGCTTATAACGAGTTGATGGCGGATGATTACCTGTCTTCGGCCGGGCGGTCCGGCTATTACGTTTCCGAAAATGCGCCGGAGCCACCGCAGCTCGCCTCGCGCAGTTCGCGCGATACGGTGGACTGGTCGCGGGCCATCGGCACGCGGTTTTCGGGTGGCCTGCAGGTCGAGAAACCGATCGACTGGCGGCGCTACAAATACCCGTTTCTCTACGGCCAGGTCGACCCGTCCCTTTTTGACCGGCAGAACTGGCGGCTTTGCGCGGTTCGGGCGCTGGGGCAGCTTGATTTCGACAGCCTGACCGCCGATCGCGTGGATCGTGACGACCCCCAGTTGCTCGAATTCATCGCGCGTCACACGTTGCCGCGTCGTGGCATCCTCGCCAATTCAGACGAGATCCTGATCACCATGGGCGCGCAGAACGCTCTTTGGCTGACCGCGCAGGTCTTGCTGACACAGCGGCGTACCGCGTCGCATGAGGATCCCTGCTACCCGGGACTGCGCCATGTTCTGCGGCAGTCGCGATGCCACCGCGTGGCTGTGCCGGTCGACGGTGACGGGCTGGACCCCGATTTGATCCCGGCGCAAAGCGACGTGGTATTCACGACCCCGAGCCACCAATGCCCCACCACGGCCACGATGCCGCTGGAGCGGCGCAAGGCGCTTCTGAAGCGCGCAGCAGAGGACGATTTCCTTATCGTTGAAGACGATTACGAGTTTGAGATGAGTTTTCTCAACCCGCCCTCGCCCGCCCTGAAATCACTCGATGAAGAGGGCCGCGTGATCTATGTCGGGTCCTTCTCGAAATCGCTCTTTCCGGGCCTTCGGCTGGGCTATCTCGTGGGGCCGGCGCCGTTCATCCGTGAGGCGCGCGCCCTGCGCTCATCGGTGTTGCGCCACCCGCCCGGGCACATGCAGCGCACGGCGGCGTATTTCCTGTCTCTGGGGCATTACGATGCGCTTGTGCGCCGGCTGCGGAATGCATTTCACGACCGACGACGCATCATGGACAAGGCGCTCGCGGATCACGGACTCGAGGTCGCCGGATCGGGCGCGTTCGGCGGATCTTCCTACTGGATGCGGGCGCCGGAAGGGGTCGATACGGAAGTGCTGGCCCAGACCCTTCGCGACAGAAGTGTCCTGATCGAACCAGGCCCGGCCTTTTGCGAACGCGACGATCGAAAGAAGCGGCATTACCGGCTGGCCTATTCGTCGATCACCACGCCGCAGATCACGCCGGGCGTCGCGCTTATTGCCCAGACCATAGACGAGATGCGTCCTTAGCGCCCGGCCACCTCGCAACAACTGGCTCTAGAGAGAGAGTCTTTTGGACCTATAGGTTTCGGCCACACATGCCTATTTAAGAAGGGACGGCAGCGGCATCCCGGATTCGCTGCATTTTTTCGTTTAGGGAGAGCGAACCCATGAAGATGACCACCGAAGAAGCCTTTGTAAAAACTCTGCAGATGCACGGCATTCGCCATGCGTTTGGAATTATCGGATCGGCAATGATGCCGATCTCCGATCTGTTTCCGATCGCAGGCATCAAGTTCTGGGACTGCGCCCACGAAATGACCGCTGGCATGATGTCAGACGGTTACACCCGGTCCACCGGCGAGATGTCGATGATGATCGCGCAGAACGGCCCTGGCATCACGAACTTCGTGACTTCGGTGAAGACGGCCTACTGGAACCACACGCCGCTGCTGCTGGTCACTCCGCAGGCGGCCAACAAGACGATCGGTCAGGGTGGCTTCCAGGAAATGGAGCAGATGAACCTGTTTACCGATTGCGTCGCCTATCAGGAAGAGGTCCGCGACCCGTCGCGGATCGCAGAGGTTCTGAACCGCGTGATTATGAAGGCCTACCGCGCCTCGGCCCCAGCCCAGATCAACGTGCCCCGTGATTTCTGGACTCAGGTGGTTGATATCGAACTTCCGGTCGTGGTCGATTTCGAGCGTCCTTCCGGCGGCGAAGAGGCTGTTCAGAAAGCCGCCGATCTGCTGTCTTCCGCCAAATTCCCGGTCATCCTGAACGGTGCGGGCGTTGTCCTCGCCGGCGGTATCGACGCGTCGATGAAACTGGCCGAGACACTGGATGCACCGGTTTGTGTCGGCTACCAGCACAATGACGCCTTCCCGGGCTCGCATCCTCTGTTCGCTGGGCCTCTGGGTTATAACGGCTCGAAAGCGGGCATGGAGCTGATTTCGAAAGCCGATGTTGTTCTGGCACTCGGCACGCGCCTCAATCCGTTCTCGACCCTGCCGGGCTACGGCATCGATTACTGGCCAACCGATGCCAAGATCATCCAGGTTGACCTGAACCCCGATCGCATCGGTCTGACCAAGAAGGTAACCGTCGGCATCGTGGGCGACGCCAAGAAAGTTGCTGAAGGTATCCTTGGACAGTTGGCCGATGGCGCTGGTGATAACGGTCGCGCCGACCGAAAAGCGCTGATCGCGCAAACGAAGTCGGCCTGGGCGCAGGAACTGACCTCCCTCGACCATGAAGAGGACGATCCGGGCACCACCTGGAACGAGCGCGCCCGCACCCGCCAGCCCGACCACATGTCGCCCCGTCAGGCATGGCGTGCGATCCAGTCGGCTCTGCCAAAAAACGCGATCATCTCCTCCGATATCGGCAACAACTGCGCAATCGGTAACGCCTACCCCTCCTTCGAGGAAGGCCGGAAGTACCTCGCACCGGGCCTGTTCGGGCCTTGCGGCTACGGCTTTCCGGCGATCATAGGCGCCAAGATCGGTTGCCCGGACGTGCCCGTGGTAGGCTTCGCCGGTGACGGTGCCTTCGGCATCTCGATGAACGAAATGGTGTCTGTCGGTCGTGACGACTGGCCTGCCATGACCATGATCATCTTCCGCAACTACCAGTGGGGCGCGGAGAAGCGGAACACGACGCTGTGGTTCGACGACAACTTCGTCGGCACCGAACTGGCTACGACCGTCTCCTACGCTAAAATCGCGGATGCCTGCGGCCTGAAAGGTGTTCAGGTTAACACAATGGAAGATCTGACGGATGCCCTCGATACGGCGGTCAAGGACCAGATGAAGAACAACGTGACGACCTTCATCGAAGTCGTGTTGAACCAGGAGTTGGGCGAGCCCTTCCGCCGCGACGCCATGAAAAAGCCGGTTCCGGTTGCAGGTGTCTCCGACGCGGATATGGCAGCCGAGTAACGCGGTTTCCGAAAGAATTACCCGTCCGGTCTGTCCGGGCGGGTTTCGCATGACTGACAGGACAGAAAGGATCAGATCGCGCATGACCGACCGCTCTCCCTTCCTGTCTCCCGTCGAAGCGGTCTGCCCCGCCTCCCTCACCGATCTGGCACGCTCTTCCGGCGTCCCGCGAACGGCCATCGCTCGCGCCGGCGCGCCGCTGCCGATGTTGGCCGCGATGGAGGCAACAAAGGCAGGGCTGATGGTACCGGTTTTCACCGGAGAACGGGACCTGATCGAAGCAGAGGCCGCGGCGCTCGACTGGGATATCTCTGACTACGACCTGATCGAAGCCGTTGGTGAGGCGGATGCCGGGTTCGCTGCCGCGCTGGCCTGTGGCGAAGGCCGCGCAGATGTGCTGATGAAGGGCCAGTTGCACACCGACATGTTCATGAAGGCTGCGCTGTCGCGGGACGCGGGCCTGCGGACCGGAAAGCGCCTCGTTCATATTTTCCATATTTCGCACCCTTCTGGCGGCAAACCGATGCTGATCTCTGATGCGGCGGTCAATGTCAGCCCCCCGATCGAGACGCGTCAGGACGCGACCCGCGAAGTGGTCAAGCTCCTTCATGCCCTCGGCAACCCGCATCCGAAGGTCGCGTTCCTTTCGGCAACCGAGGCCGCGATTGCATCGGTTCCCTCCTCCCTCGAGGCGGAGGAGCTGGCCAAATGGGCGGCCGCGAATATCGAAGGGGCAAGCTTCTCGGGACCGTTGGCGATGGACCTGATCATGTCGCCCGAAAGTGTCGCGACCAAATCCATGGGTCATGACCCGGTTGCCGGTCAGACCGACGCGATCATCGTTCCCGACATCGTGTCGGGCAACGCACTGTTTAAATCCTTCGTTTACCTGTCCGGCGGCTGCGCCGGGGGCATCGTGCTCGGGGCGAAAGTACCGATCCTGTTGACGTCACGCGCCGACCCTGCTGCGGCGCGGCTTGCCTCAGTCGCATTAGCGGCCATAGTGAGCGCATCCGGAGGAAACGCCGAATGAACCAGCCAAAACTCGACCTCTCCCCGAAGGTCAGCGACGAGATCCGCAAGACGACCTGCTACATGTGCGCCTGCCGCTGCGGCATCAACGTGCATATGAAAGACGGGAAGGTCGCCTATATCGAGGGTAACCGCGATCATCCGGTGAACAGGGGCGTTCTCTGTGCCAAGGGATCCGCCGGGATCATGCAGGTAAACGCGCCCTCGCGGCTGCGCGCGCCGCTCAGGCGGGTCGGGCCCCGTGGCTCCGGCGAGTTCGAGGAAATCAGCTGGGAAGAAGCGCTGAGCCAGGCCACCGAATGGCTGGCCCCGGTTCGTGAGACAGCCCCGCAAAAGCTGGCGTTCTTCACCGGACGTGACCAGTCGCAGAGCTTTACCTCATTCTGGGCGCAAGCCTTCGGCACACCCAATTACGCGGCCCATGGCGGGTTTTGTTCGGTCAATATGGCGGCTGCGGGCATCTACACGATGGGCGGCGCGTTCTGGGAGTTCGGACAGCCCGACTGGGACCGCACAAAGATGTTCATGATTTTCGGTGTGGCCGAGGACCATGACAGCAACCCGATCAAGATGGGGCTGGGCAAGCTGAAGGCGCGTGGCGCCAAGGTGATTGGCGTGAACCCGGTCCGCTCCGGCTACAACGCGATTGCGGATGAATGGGTCGGCATCACTCCCGGGACCGATGGTCTGTTCATCCTCGCGCTGGTGTATGAGTTGATGAAGGCCGGCAAGATTGACCTCGACTATCTCGCCAACCTGACCAACGCCCCCGTTCTGGTGAACGGCGATCCGAATTCCGAGGATTATGGCCTGCTGTTGCGCGACGAGAACAACAAGCTGATGGTAATCGACCGCGAGACGGGCAAACCGGCCGCGTTTGATGCGCATGGCGTACAGCCCGACCTTCGCGGCTCGCTACGCGACAAGGGCAATTCCCACCGCTCCGTGTTCCACCACATGATCGAGAAATACCTCGATCCGCAATATGCGCCTGAGGCCGTGGCCGAACGCACCGGCATCACCGCGGAGCGGATCAAACGCATTGCCGCCGAGCTTGCGGATGTTGCTTTCAATCAAGCTATCGAGATCGATCAGGAATGGACCGATTTCCGCGGTCATACGCATGAAAAGATGGTCGGGCGTCCGGTCTCCTTCCATTCGATGCGCGGAGTCTCGGCCCATTCCAACGGGTTCCAGACCTGCCGCGCATTGCACATGCTGCAAATCCTTCTGGGCTCCGTCGAAGTGCCCGGCGGTTTCCGGTTCAAACCGCCCTACCCCAAACCGCCCGAGGCGCATCCCAAGCCGCATTGCGGCGTGAGACCCGGCGAGCCGCTGGACGGGCCGCATCTGGGCTTTGTCCACGGCCCGGATGACCTCGCGCTTGATGCCAATGGCGATCCGGCCCGGATCGACAAGGCCTTTACATGGGAAAACCCGATGTCGGCCCACGGGCTGATGCATATGGTCATCAGCAACGCCCATGCCGGCGATCCCTACAAGATCGACACGCTGTTCATGTATATGGCGAACATGTCGTGGAACTCGTCGATGAACACCCGCGGTGTGATCGACATGCTCACCGATCACGACAGTGACGGAAATTACGTAATCCCGAAAATCATCTATTCGGATGCCTATTCTTCCGAGATGGTGGCCTATGC
>JABDPP010000106.1 GCA_013042765.1 Litoreibacter sp. | reverse complement strand
CCTACGAGGAGATGAAAGCGATCATCGACGCTGCGCTCTAAGCGTCGAAAGCCGCTTCGATCAGGGCATCGAGCGGCGCCCAGTCCTCCAGTCTTAGACGTACCGGAACTGTCAGCACCTTGGGCCGGAAGGCGGCGGGCAGGCGCGTGGCGTCCTTCTCAGTGGTGACCAGCTGTGCGTTGTAGCGCACAGCTTCCGCTTCCATTCTCGCCAACAGAGCGTCGCTCAGGGGCTGGTGATCCTCAAGCGCATCGGCCTTGACGACCTCTGCCCCTAGCTTGCGCAATGTTGCAAAGAACTTTTCCGGATGGCCGATCCCGGCAAATGCCAACACACGTGCGCCGGTCCATTCCATGCCGGTCTGAAGTGGTTCGAGATGACCGCTTAGGTGAAGGCAGGAGATCTCTTTGCCCCAGCGTGCTGAAAACGCATTCTGGAGTGTGTCAGAGCCTATTGAGAGCACGATATCGGCCCGCGCCAGCCCCCGGCTTACGGGTTCGCGAAGAGGGCCTGCGGGCAGGGTGAACCCATTTCCGAAGCCCCGTGCCGCATCAACCACAACCACCGCCACATCCTGCACAAGTGCCGGATTTTGGAATCCGTCATCAAGGATGATAATGTCCGCGCCGGCTTCTACCGCAGCTCGCGCGCCCTTCAACCTGTCCTTGGCCACCCAGGCGGGTCCGAACGCAGCCAGCAGCAGGGGCTCGTCCCCGACCTCGTCCGGCCCATGGCGGGCCTCTTCCACCCGGACTGGCCCCTCAAGCGATCCGCCATATCCGCGGGACACGACATGTGGCGTGTGGCCTTTGGCCGCGAGGTGCTCCTGCAAGGCGATGACGGATGGGGTCTTGCCGGTGCCGCCGGCATTGATGTTGCCGACGCAAACCACGGGAACTTCAAGCTTCACCGGTTTGCCCCGGGCCAGTCGGCGCGCGGTGCCGTAGGCATAGAGCGCCCCAAGAGGCGAAAGCAGCCAAGCCAGCACACCGGCCGGTTGATGCCAGAATCGGGGCGGCTGCATCAGGTTGCTCCCGTCGAATCGAGCGTTTCGACCAGAAGTGCGACGGCTTGATCCGTGGCCTCGGCGCCGGTTGAGCTGACTTCCCAAGCCGCCATGGCCATATCGGCTGCTTTGTGGGGTTCCAGAAGATCCGTAGCCGCGCCGGCCAGGGTCTCGGCATCCTGCACCAGCCTTGCGCCGCCGGCTTCCTGCAACCGCTCATAGACCTCGCGGGCGCTGTCGACATGGGGCCCGTGCAGAATAGAAGATCCGAGTGCTGCCGGTTCAAATGGATTGTGCCCGCCAATTGGGACCAGCGATCCGCCAAGGAAACTGATCGGCGCGAGACGATACCAAAGCCCCATCTCGCCCATCGTGTCGGCCACGTAGATATCAACCTCTTGTCCGGGCTCGCCACCCTCCGAGCGAAGGCTGACTTTCCAGCCGCTCTTTCGCAGCGCTTCGGCAATTTTCGGTCCACGCTCCGGATGTCGCGGCGCGATGATCAACAGCAGGCGATGCGCGGAACGGCGTAGTCGCTGGTGTGCCTGGGCGCAGAGCTGCTCCTCTCCCTCATGGGTGCTGGCGGCCAGCCAGACAGGCCGATTGTCCAGCATCTCGGCAAGCCGGGTCCGCTCGCCCTCGTCATGAGGCAAAGCCCCCGTGCTCTGCTTTAGCGAGCCATTCAGGCGGATCCGCCAGCGCGACGCGCCAAGCCGCCTAAGAAAGAACGCCGTCTGTTCATCCTGCACGAGGATCTTGTCAAACCTGTTGAGCAGGGAGGCCGCAAAGGCCGGCAACCAGCGCCAGCCCTCATGGGATTTCTGCGACATTCGCGCGTTGATCAGCATCATGGGGATCGCGCGCGCATGGGTTTGTGTGATCATGGTGGGCCACAGTTCGCTCTCCGTCCAGATCGCCATGTCGGGTTTCCAGTGATCGAGAAACGCCCGCACATAGGGCAGCGCGTCAACGGGTGCGAACTGGTGGATGGTCTGATCCGGCATCCGTTTGGTCAGGAGCTCTGCCGAGGTTCGGGTCCCTGTGGTAATCAGCACGTGGACTTCGGGTCGTTCCTCGATGAGCCGGTCGATCAGCTCCATCAGAGACAACGATTCGCCGACGCTGGCCGCATGAAACCAGATCAGCGGCCCGTCCGGGCGCGGCACGCTCGCGATACCGCGCCGTTCCGTCACCCGTTCCGGATGTTCCTTGCCGGATTTCAAGCGTCGGGAAAGGGCGCGGTCCGCGACCTGCGTGAGCTGCTTGGACAAAGCCAGATAGGCGGCCAGGCCGAGTGAATGTCCCATCGTATAGGTCCGGTTCAGCCCTGTAGTTCCGCGGTCGGGCTGGCTTGTGCCTCTTCATCGCGAAGCCGATGCAAATGCGCGATGAAGTAGCGCATATGGGCATTGTCCACGGTTTTCTGCGCTTCCGCTTTCCAGGCATCATAGGCCGTCTCGTAATTCGGAAACATCCCGACGATGTGGATATCATCGACATCCTTGAAGGCGTTCTTCGACGGGTCGATCAACTCACCCCCGAAAACGAGATGCAGGCGTTGGGTCATGAGAGCCTCCGTGGCTTCTGGATATTGGCCATGACAATACGCCAAGGCCCGTCAGGGTGACAGAGAATTCCGCCCACAGGAGTTGGTAATCGCCGCGTGGGGCTTGGTCAGGTCGCCAACCGGGACTGCAATTCGGCGTGGAGCGCTTGTCCCGCCGCGTGGCAACCCCGCGTCTTGGCCATCGGGCTGTTGAACGAGAGAGCATCATCGAACCTGTCTGTCACCTGCCCTCCGGCCTGCCGGACGATCAGATCACCGGCGGCGATGTCCCATTCCCAGCAGTCACGTAAGGTCAGCATCGCATCGAACTTCCCGTCTGCCACAAGGCACAGACGATAGGCCAGCGAAGGCCTGAAATGACGCACGACGGGTGGAACAGAGCCTTTCCAGTGCTCCGGATCCAGGTTCGATCTCGCGGCCAGCATCTTTGCGCCTTCGACAGGTGCGCTGGAGGCCCGGATCGGTTCGCCGTTAAGTGTCGAAACTCCGTCCGAGGTCGCGGCATACAGCTTATCCTTGATCGGAAGGTAGACGGCTGCAGTTTTAATCAGTCCATTCTCTGCAATGGCGAGTGAATGGGAAAAATTGGCCTCCCCGGCAATGAACGCCCTTGTGCCGTCGATTGGGTCCACGATGAACACGCGTTCGCGCGAAAGCCGGTCGGGGTTATCCTCGGTCTCTTCCGACAGCCACCCGTAATCCGGGCGGGCGGCGGTGAGCTCAGAGCGGAGCATCTCATCAATCGCGAGATCGGCCTCCGTCACCGGGCCAGCATTGTCGTCCTTGTCCCACACCTCGGGCGAGGCTTTGAAGAAACGCTTCGCGATCGTGCCAGAGGCGCGGGCCGCATCAATCAGGAGTGTCAGATCATCAATCGCCGGCAAGGGTCATACCTTCGACGAGCAGGCTCGGGACGACGCGTGATAGGTGCAGCCGCGCATCATTGGCCGGTTTGAGGGACATCAGCATATCGCGAAGATTGCCGGCGATGGTGCATTCATTGACCGGATACTGGATTTCGCCGTTCTCAATCCAGAAGCCGGACGCCCCCCGGGAATAATCCCCGGTATTGGGATTGATCGTGGAGCCGATCATCGAAGTCACAAGGAGTCCCGTTCCCATCTCCTGCAGGAGGTCGTCTCTGGACGCGAAACCGGGCGTTAGGCCAATGTTAGAGACTGATGGGTTGGGCGGTGAGCCCGTCCCACGCGAGGCGTTCGCCGTGCTTTGGAGGCCTAGTTTTCGGGCATTGGAAAGGTCGAGGGTCCACGTCTTCAGGACCCCGTCTTCCACGATGGGGCGTTTATGGGTCGCAAGACCCTCTCCGTCAAACGGCCGAGAGCCAGAGACGCGCGGCCGGTGCGGGTCTTCTGTAACCGAAAGCTCTGTCGGCAGGACCTGTTCCCCCATCGCGTCCATGAGCCAGGAGGAGCCGCGCGCGATCATGGCCCCGTTGATCGCAACAAGCAGGTGGCCGATCAGCGACGAGGCCACCCGTTCGTCGAACAGGACCGGATAGGCCCCTGTTTTGGGCTTTCGCGCGCCGGCCCGCTCCAGCGTTCGTTCCGCTGCAAGCTTTCCGATCTCCTCGGGGCTGGGCAGATCGCGTTGGAAGATCCGGCTTTCGCCGTAGTAATCGCGCTCCATCTCCGTTCCTTCACCGGTGATCGCAACGCAGGATGTTGACCGCGAGCTTCGCTCATAGCCGCCGGAAAAGCCGTTGCTTGCCGCAAGATGCAGGCGTCGGCGCCCGTAGCCAGCGGAGGCGGATTGAACTTGCGAAATGCCGTCGAAGCCAAGCGCTGTTGCCTCGGCCCGTTTGGCGTCATCTTCCAGTTCGGCAGCGTCAGGCTCCGGCGTCGGATCGCTCAATTCTAACGCCGCGACATCCCAGTCACGCGCCAGCTGATCAGGCTCTGCTAGGCCGATATAGGGG